>JANMTA010000373.1:0-7471 GCA_031389965.1 Betaproteobacteria bacterium | reverse complement strand
GCCGAGCAGGCCCCCGCTTGTTCGTTCCCTGTCGCCGAAGCCGAAATCGATCAGGTCGCGAAACGCCAGCGGCACCAGCAGGATGGTCGCCGAGCCGAGGCACAGCAGGACGAAGGCCAGACCGATGCGCGGCCGGTAAGGCCGCAGGAATGGCAACAGGCCTTTCAACGGCGATAGGCGGCGCGGAGTTTGTGACGGTACCGGAATGGTTTCGGACATGCACAATTATGCTTCGTCGGTGAGCGCCCTGCTCCCGCTACCAAACTTATTGTATTTTTGATAATCAGGGATAATCAAAATAACTCATTTCAACCCGACAACCCTCATGCTGCCTCACCTCGCTCCGCTTCTGCTGGTTCTGCTCATCAACGCATGCGCAGCGCCGGAGCCCGAACCGCAACCTACTCCACCCGAGCCGCTGGCAAAGCCCTCGCCCGAGGTGACGCCGCGGGCTATCGTGGCTATCCCAGTTCCCAAGAAGAAACCCGGCCCGATTCCAACACGACCGCTGAACGTAAAGGCCGACTGTATTTTTCGCGACGAAACCGGCTATGGTGGAACGATGAAGCTGGTCATCGAACAAGCCAAAGTCCAGTCCTTCCAGGCCAGTGTCAGTATTCCCCGGCGCGGCAACTGCAAATTCGACCTGAAGAATTTCCGCCAGACGCGGGAAATGCCCAACGTGATTCTGAACCACCTGAGCGATCGCTGCATCGTGCGCGTATGGGAGCAGGGCGAACGGGTCACGGTCGCCTTCCAGCAGTGTCAGAAGATGTGCTCGGGCGACGCCTGGGAAGGTCTCTGGCCGATCCTGATCGACACTCGCGACGGCTCCTGCGCCTGAGCACGGATCGCGATTTTTCTGATCGCCCACAACAAAGATTTCACGGCCTCGGATCCGCGTCAAAGCCGAATCGCCGTGGAACATCGAGCCGCCTGATTGACTGCAGCGGCAAGCCGCGCCAGAGCACGCCTGATCCGCCTGCCATGACGCCCAACAAAGCTTCCTGCATGGCTGGCGTGCCACTCGCAAGCTGGCAAACCGCCACGAATGCCCCAAGGTCCCTGTCGTCGAGGAGTCCGATGCCGCGCGCAGCATGCAGCAGCACATTGCCCTCTTCGTCGAGGTAGGCTGCCGCGACAGCGCCACTGGCAGCACCGGTATGTGCAGTCAAGCTTTCATCTGGATCCATGCGCCACACCAGTGGCGTGTAATCGAGGGACACGAATACCGCTTGCGGGCCGTTCTGGAATATCCACTTGCCGGATTCGTCGGCGGCGTAATGGGCATTGATGAATGCGATCAGACCCGGATGTCTGATGGGTTCGCCCTGAAGACGCCAGGCACCGCGTCGATCAAGGGAGAGCCAGCCATAGCAGGCTGGCACCGGTGGCCAATTCACGGCGGCAGAAACATCAGGATCGGACATTTTCGAAGGCCGGACACAAGCGACAAGAGGGCCGCAAGGCCGTCACGCACTGAGTGCTTCAGCCAAGCTTAGTGATGGTGGCCGTGGTCGCCGTGCACATGGCCATGAGTAATTTCTTCGGTGGTGGCGGCGCGCACCGCGGTGACGGTACACGCGAACACCAACGCAATGCCGGCCAACGGATGATTGCCATCCACCACCACCTTGTCGTCGGCAATATCGGTAATGGTGAACAAGGCGTCCTCGCTTTCGCCATCTTCGCTGCCGCGCTCGAATTGCATGCCGACCTCGATGTTTTCGGGAAACAGCTGGCGCGATTCGACTGCGACCAGGTCGGCATCGTATTCACCGAATGCGTCTTCCGGCTCCAGTTTTACTTCAAGGGCGTCGCCTTCGGCCTTGCCTTGAAGTTCCTCTTCAATTCGATCGAAAATGCCGCCATAGCCGCCATGCAGATAGACCAGTGGAGCCGCGCCTTCATCGACGGGAGATCCGTCGGTGTCCATGACGCTGTATTTGAGGGTGACGACCGTATTCCTAGCGATGAGCATGCTGCCTTCCTTTGCCGTTGAGGCCTTTTACAAGTTGATAGACCTCGGCGGCATGCCCTTTCGGATGCACATCGTAGAGGGCGTGACGAACTATGCCTTCCTTGTCGACAATGAATGTCGAACGTATTATGCAAAGCTTCTTGTGGCCGTCCCGTTCGCGATACTGTGACACGCCGAACTTGCGACAGACATCGCCTTCCTGATCCGACAACAGCCGCACGGAAAGGCCGTGCTTGTCGCGAAAATCCGCATGCGACAGGCAGTCGTCACGCGAGACGCCGAGGATCACGCAATCGAGCCGGGCGAATTCGTTTTCGTGATCCGAAAAGTCGGCCGCCTCCAGGGTGCAATAGGGCGTGCCGTCGCGCGGATAAAAGAACAGCACGGCGTTTTGACGGCCGCGCAGCGAACCAAAATCGAACAACTCCATGTCGGCGTCGGGCAGCGAAAACTCCGGCGCTTTTTCTCCTTGATGCAGCATGCGGTTCTCCTTCTTCGGCGAACTCGATTCATTCTAACCGAGTCTGCCGGCAAGGAATCAAGTCCCGCCGTGCTCCCGCCGGCCCACGACTTCAATCGCCAGGAAGTCCTCGTGATGATGCGGGCTGGCAAGGTATTCGAGCGAGCGCATTTCAATCAGGCGGCTGACGGTGCGCTTGAACTCACCGGCCTGAACGCCCTCCGTGTAGAGATTTTCCGCCGGACAGGCGGCGCCGATGATCAGCTTGACCCGATGATCGTAAAGCACATCGACCAGCCAGGTAAAACGCCGCGCTGCGCTGGCCTGGTCGGCCCCCATTTTTGGCACATCGGTGAGAAACAGCGTGTGATTGCGGTTGGCCAGCCAGAGGTAGTCGTTTTGCGAGCGCGGGCCGCCGCACAGCGTGGCGAAATCGAACCAGATTACGCCTGGTGCGCGGTGCACCACCGGTACTGAGCGACCCAATACTTCAAGCGGCTTGGTGTGACCGGCTCCGCCCGCAATCGCGTTGAAGGTTCGCTGGATGGCAGCTTGCATTGCGGCAGCGTCGGCTACCAGATAGACCTGAGCCTGTTCCAGCAGGCGCAGTCGATAGTCGATTCCGGCATCGATCTCGATCACGTCGAGCTTTTGCCGCAGGAGGTCGATGGTCGGCAGAAACAGCTCGCGTTGCAGGCCGTTGGGATAAAGGCCGGCGGGGGGATAGTTGGAGGTAATGCAGAACACCACGCCGGCATCGAACAAGGCCTGCATCAAACGGCCCAGCATCATCGCATCGGCAATGTCGGAGACGTGGAATTCGTCGAAGCACATCAATCGCGTTTCCCGCGCAATACGCGCCGCTACTTGCGCCAGCGGATCGGACTCGCTCCGGTGCGCGCGCAAGGATTCGTGAATCTCGCGCATGAAAGCGTGAAAATGCACGCGGCGCTTGCGTTCGTAAGGCACTGCGGCAAAAAAACAATCCATCAGGAAGCTCTTGCCGCGCCCTACTCCGCCCCAGAACCAGACGCCGCGCGGCAATTCCGGGTGAACCAGCAGCTTCCTGAGCTTGCTCCTGCGCGCCGCCTTGAGCGCCAACAGGTCGTCATAGAACTTCTGCAACCGTCGCGCGGCGATCAACTGCGCCGGATCGGCCTCGATGCCGCGCAAAGCCAGCGCGGCATTGAAGCCTTCGATCATGCCGTCCTTGGGGACTTTGAGGATTTTGTGGGGCATCAATAAGAAGGGCGGTCGGGTCTTCCCGGCCGCCCTGGCGCGTTGACCGATGAGATTAGAAGTGTAGCGCGCGTTTATCCACAGCGAGCGAAGCTTCGTGCATCGCCTCCGACAGCGTCGGATGGGCATGGCAGATGCGGGCGATGTCTTCCGACGAGGCGTTGAACTCCATCGCCACCACCGCTTCGGCGATTAGCTCGGAGGCGTTGTTGCCGATCACATGCACTCCGAGAATGCGGTCGGTTTTGGCACAGGCAATCATCTTGACGAAGCCGGTGGTGTCGCCCTGCCCCAGCGCACGGCCGTTGGCGGCAAAGGGAATCTGGCCGGTGCGGTATTCGACGCCCTCGTTCTTCAACTGCTGCTCGGTTTTGCCGACCCAGGCGATTTCCGGGTGGGTGTAGATGACCCAGGGCACGGTATCCAGATTGACGTGGCCCTTCTGGCCGGCGATGCACTCGGCCACCATGACGCCCTCTTCCATGCTCTTGTGCGCCAGCATGGGGCCGGGCACGACGTCACCCACGGCCCAGACGTTGGGCAGGTTGGTGCGGCAGTTCTGGTCGACGTTGATGTAGCCGCTGGGACGCAGTTCGAGGCCTACATTTTCGGCGCCAAGGCCGGCGGTGTGCGGCACGCGACCCACCGAAACGATCAGCCGGTCGCATTGCAGGGTCTTGGTCTCATCCCCAAGTTCATACTCGACGCTGACTCCCTTCTTGCCGGTTTCAACCTTGGTGATCTTGACGCCTAGCTGGATGTTGAGCCCCTGCTTTTGCGTGAAGGTCTTCCAGGCTTCCTTGGCCACGGCCTGATCGGCGGAGGCAAGAAAATCGGGCATCGCTTCGAGGATGGTCACTTCCGAACCCAAGCGCTTCCAAACCGAACCCAGTTCCAGTCCAATCACGCCGGCGCCGATCACGCCGAGGCGCTTTGGCGTCGAGTCGAATGCCAGGGCGCCGACGTTGTCGCAAATGACTTTGTTGTCGACCGGAATGCCCGGCAGGTGGCGCGCCCTCGAGCCGGTGGCAATGACGACATGAGTCGCTTCGACAATCTCGCCATTCACATCCACCCGCCAGCGATCATTCTCCTGGCCGATGAACTTGCCGTGGCCGGGCAGCAGGGTAACCTTGTTCTTCTTGAACAGGCCCTTGATGCCGCTGGTCAGCTGCCCGACGATGTTGTCCTTGCGCTTGATCATGGTCGCCACGTCCATCTTCACACCCGTGGTGGAAATGCCGTGCATGACAAAGGAATGGCTGGCCTGTTCGTAAAGCTCCGAGGACTGCAGCAGGGCCTTCGACGGAATGCAGCCGACATTGAGACAGGTGCCGCCGAGACGGACTTCGCCTTTCGGATCGGCATAGGATTCGGACTCGATGCAGGCAGTAGACAGGCCCAGTTGGGCGGCACGAATTGCCGCCACATAACCGCCGGGGCCGCCGCCGATCACCACTACGTCAAATTGCTTGTTTGCCATGAAAAACCTTTCGGGTTTAAACGTCGAGCAGCAGGCGCGCCGGATCTTCCAGCGCTTCCTTCATTGTGACAAGACCGAGTACCGCCTCGCGTCCGTCGATGATGCGATGGTCGTAGGAGAGGGCGAGGTAGTTGATCGGACGGATCACGATCTGGCCGTTTTCAACCACGGCCCGATCCTTGGTCGCATGCACGCCGAGGATGGCCGACTGCGGCGGGTTGATGATCGGGGTCGACAGCATCGAGCCGAAAGTGCCGCCGTTGGAAATGGAGAAGGTACCGCCGGTCAGGTCTTCCAGCGTAAGCTTGCCGTCCTTGGCCTTGGAGCCGAATTCGGCAATCTTCTTTTCGATTTGCGCCAGGCTCATCTGGTCGGCATCGCGCAGGATCGGCACGACCAGCCCGCGCGGGCTGCCCACCGCGATGCCGATGTCGAAATAGCCGTGATAGACGATATCGTTGCCATCGACCGACGAGTTGATCACCGGATACTTCTTCAGCGCAGCCACCGCAGCCTTGACGAAGAAGGACATGAAGCCGAGCTTGACGCCATGTTCCTTCTCGAAGCGTTCCTGGTACTTCTTGCGCATCTCCATCACCGGGGCCATGTTGACCTCGTTGAAGGTGGTCAGGATGGCATTGGTCGACTGCGACTGCACCAGGCGCTCGGCGACGCGGGCACGCAGGCGCGACATCGGTACGCGCTGTTCCGGGCGGTCGGCGATGATGGCGTCGGCGTTGATGACATTGGGCTGGGGCAAGGCCGGCTTGGCCGCAGAAGTCGGCGCTGGCGACACGGCGCCTTTTGTGGCCGACGCCGCTGCGGGAGCCGCTTTGGCGCCGCCACTCACGTCTTCCTTGAGAATGCGGCCGCCACGGCCGCTGCCCTGCACGTCGGCGGCAGAGATGCCCTTCTCATCCATGATCTTGCGCGCCGCCGGCATTGCCGTGGCGCCCACAGCCGGTGTCAGAGCGGCTGCAGCTGCGGCCGCCGGCTTTGCGGCGGCAGGAGCGACAGCGGCTCCCTTGGCTTCCGTATCGATATGGGCAATGACTTCGCCGGAGGCAACGGATTCGCCGTTGGCCTTGATGATCTTGACGATCACGCCGGAATCCGGCGCGGGCAATTCGAGCACAACCTTGTCGGTTTCGATGTCGATCAGGTTCTGGTCGCGGGCGACGGCATCGCCCTCCTTGATATGCCAGGTCGACAGGGTAGCTTCGGCCACCGATTCGGAAAGCTGAGGGACTTTGACTTCGATGATCATGATTTCTCCGCAGGGCCGCCCCAAGGAGAAACGGCCAAAAAGTGGAGCGGGCGCAGCCCGCGAACTGTAGTCATCCCCTTCCATGGGAAGGGGGTCGGGGGGATGGTCTTCATATCTCCGTTATTCCTTGATGCCGAGGGCAGCGTTGACCACTTCCTTCTGCTGCTGAACGTGTTTGGCGGCATAGCCGACGGCCGGGGATGGCGATGAGGGACGCGCCACCGCGTCGAGGGTCTGGCCCTTCTTGACCAGCCGCTCCAGGCGATGATGCTTGGCGTACCAGGCGCCCTGGTTCATCGGCTCTTCCTGGCACCAGATCAGTTCCTTGAGGTTGGGATACTTCATCATCTCTTCGTGCAGCCGGCGGTCGTCGAAGGGATAGAGCTGCTCGACACGGATCAGGACGACGTTGTCGACCTTCTTTTCGCGCCGTGCGGCGAGCAGGTCGAAATACACCTTCCCGGCGCAAGTAACCATGCGCGTGACCTTCTTCGGATCGACCTTGTCGATCTCGCCGATGATGGTCTGGAAGGTGCCGTTGGCCAGTTCCTCAAGCGAACTGGTGGCGTCCTTGTGGCGCAGCAGCGACTTCGGCGTCATGACGATGAGCGGCTTGCGCTGCTTCCTCAGCATCTGCCGGCGCAGCATGTGATAGACCTGCGCGGCGTTCGAGGGTACACAGACTTCCCAGTTGAAATCGGCGGAGAGCTGCATGTAGCGTTCGAGACGGGCCGAGGAGTGCTCCGGACCCTGGCCTTCGTAACCGTGCGGCAGCAGCATCACCAGGCCGCAGCCGCGACCCCATTTGGCTTCGCCGGACGACAGGAACTGGTCGATGACCACCTGTGCACCGTTGGCGAAGTCGCCGAATTGCGCTTCCCAGACCACCATTTCGTTCGGCGCCGCCGTGGCGAAGCCGTATTCGAAGGCGAGCACGGCTTCTTCCGACAGCACCGAATCGAAGCACATGAAGCGGCCCTGGTTTTCCTGGATGTTCTGCAACGGCCAAAAGGTGCCCTCGTCCCACTTCTCGCGGTTCTG
>JANMTA010000351.1:0-4365 GCA_031389965.1 Betaproteobacteria bacterium | reverse complement strand
GGCCGCTTCCGGCCCCATGTTCAAACCTTCCGCGTAGATGAAATGAAGATCGCTCATGCCGAGAAAGCCGAGCACGGTCTTCAGGTACGGAACCTGGGTATCGGCCTCGGTGCCACGGTAACGGCCGCCTCGCGCCAGCGCGACGTAGACCGTCTTGCCGCTGAGCAGGCCTTGCGGTCCCGTCTCGGTGTAGCGGAAGGTCACACCGTTACGGGCGATGGCATCGATCCAGTTCTTCAACTGCACCGGCACGCCGAAGTTGTACATCGGCACGCCGAGCACGATCGCATCGGCCGCCTGGACTTCGGCGATCAGCGCGTCATCGAGGGCGACGCGCGCCACCTGTTCGGCGCTGCGCTTGTCGGCCGGGGTGAACAGCGCACCGAGTGCGGCTTCATCCAAGACCGGATGCGGGGTGACCGCAAGGTCCCGGACCTTAAGGCTGGCCGCCGGGGTGGCCGCCTGCAGGCGGGCCGTGATCGAATTGGCGACACGGGTGGAATTGGCGGCTTCGCGGCGGGCGCTGGCATTGATTTGCAGGATGTTCATTTGGCTCTCCTTGGCTGAGTGATGGTCTGATGCGTACTTTATTGATGACTGGAGAACAACAGAAGCCCATAAAACGGATAACATTGTTCCATCAATGGAACAATACGAACCCAATGACCTGCTGATCTTTGCCCGCGTCGCGGAAGCCGGCAGCTTCAGCCGCGCCGCGACACGCATCGGCTTGCCCAAATCCACGGTGTCGCGGCGCATCGCCTTCCTCGAGGAGCAACTCGGGGAACGCCTGATGCTGCGCACCACGCGGCGCCTCACGCTGACCGAGTTCGGCCTGCAACTTCTGGAACACGCGCGTCAGGTCGCTGCAGAGGTCGATGCCGTCAAGGCACTCAGCGAATATCGCCAGGCGCGTCCCAGCGGCCGCCTGCGGGTATCGATGCCCAATGATTTCGCGACCCAGCTACTGACCGACATGCTGGCGGCCTTCATCGCGCTGCATCCCGCCGTTTCTCTCGAACTTGATCTCTCGCCACGGCGTGTCGATCTGCTCGGCGAGAATTTCGACCTCGCGGTGCGTCTCGGCGATCTGCCCGACGACACGCTGCTTGCCGCCCGCCGCATCGCGGTGTTTCCCAGCGGCCTGTATGCGGCTCCGGCCTATCTGGCCGAGCGCGGCGATCCGGCGTCGCCGGAGGATCTCGAGCGGCACGATGCCTTGCGCCTGCTCGGGCGCAACGGAGAAGCAGCAGGCTGGACCCTGATTTGCGGCGAGCGCACCTGGGAGGGCGCGCCGCCGGCGCGGGCGGTGGCCAATGCGCCGGATTTGTTGAGCAGCCTGGCGCGCGCCGGCGCCGGCATCGCCGCCGTGCCCGATTACTTTGCCGCACCCAGCGTGCGTCGCGGCGAATTGCGTCGCGTCTTGCCCGACTGGGCCATGCCGTCGCACACGGCCTGGGCCGTGTTTCCGGGCCGCCGCCTGATGCCGGCGAAGACGCGGGCATTCATCGACATGCTCGAAGCGGCGTTGGTGGGGGCGCACGGAAATTTGGCCTTGGCTCCCGGCAGCGGGAATTTGAAAACCTGATCCTGACAGTTGTCCGGGTCGGTGCTGTCGTGGCGCCGCGCAAGAAAAATCAATCGCAGATCAGGAAGACATTTTTTATTGATGCCGGCTCGATGCCGCGGATATGCACCCGCTTGGCGCGTGAGCTTTCCCCGCTGATCAGGCTGACTGCCGATTTGGCGACTCCGAGTTGATCGGCGAGGAACGCGAGCAGGCAGGCGTTGGCCTTGCCATCCACGGGCGGTGCGGCGAGGCGAATCTTCAGCGCTTCACCGTGCAGACCCGCCACTTCGGTTTTCTTCGCTCCGGGCTGGATGTGCAGTCGCAGCGCGACCCCGTCGCCGTCGGCGACCAGCCAGTTCATGATCTGCCGCCGGGCCGCCCACGCTGGCGCGGGATCAGGCTGGACACCCCCTCCCAGCCTCCCCCGCCAAGCGGGGGAGGTGACCAGTCACCCCCGCCCTTGGGGCGGGGGAAAGGGGGGTGGGTCCCATGTATCCCTAAGGGGTGCGCTAGCGCACCCCTTCTCCTGGAGAAGGGGCCGGGGGATAAGCCGTTCACGAAACCAGCATCATTGGCATCACGCTTTGACGCAGACTGGCGATCACGAACAGGCCTCTCTGCAGCACCAGCAGCAGGGCCAGCGGCGAGAGATCCACGCCGCCCACCGGAGGAATGAACCGGCGAAAGGGCCGCAGCCAGGGGCGCGTCACGGTATTGAATACCTCGGCCAACGGCGCATGGGGATTGACCCAGGAAAATACCGCGGAGATCAGCACCGCGCCCATCACCAGGTAAAGCCCGATCTTCGCCACTTCGAGCAGCGCCAGCAGGGCCACCACAAAAGTCGGCGCCAGCGACACGGCGAGCAGGACGCCGGTAAAACCCAGGGCGATGCCCTGGTAGGCCACTTGCCACAGCCAGGCCAGGAACAGGCTGGCCATGTCGAGGCCGAACAGGCCGGGAATCAGCCGGCGCACGGGTCGCACCATCCAGTCGGTGACGGCGATGATGAACTGTCCCAGCGGGTTGCGAAAAGGCGTGCGCGCCCATTGCATGGTGAAGCGCACCAGCAGCGCCAGCGTCAGGAAGCCGCAGACGGTGTCGAGGATGAAGAGAAGAATTTGGACCAGCATTGGAATGGCTAGGGCGTGTTCTCAATCATCCGGCGGATGGCGTTGAGGCCAGACGCCGCGTCTGGCCTCAACCCGAAGGGCCGGGTCAAATTGGGCGCGCTGCGGCGTTGCGGCTCCTTGCGAGATATGAATATCGCAGCGTCGCCGCGCCTTGCATCGCATCCCAATTTGATCCCGGCGCCACCGTCGCATGATTGAGAACACGCCCTAGTCTTTGCCGAGAATGTCGCCCAGTTCGCGTCCGCGTGCATCGGCTGCCATGATGCCGCGTTCGATTCCGGCAGCGACGCCGCCAGCGTCGAACGCGAGCAGGGCAGCTTCGGTGGTGCCGCCCTTCGAGGTCACGCGGCTACGCAGGGTCGATAGCGATTCGCTGCTCTGCGCGGCCAGCTGCGCCGCACCGGTAAAGGTTTCGACGCTGATGCGGCGTGCCGTCTCGGCATCGAAGCCAAGATCTGTCGCGGCCTTTTCCATGGCTTCGAGAAAATAGAAGACATAGCCCGGGCCGCTGCCCGAGACGGCGGTGACGGCGTCCATCTGCGCTTCGTCGTGCACCCAGAAGGTGCTGCCGACGGCACGCATGATGTTCTCGGCGTTGTCGCGGCCGTCCTGATTGACGCCGGGATCGGCGCACAGGCCGGTGCAGCCGGCGCCGATCAGGGCCGGCGTGTTGGGCATGGTGCGCACCACGTGGTGGTGGCCGCCGAGCCAGCGCGAGATGTCCGCCAGACGCATGCCGGCGGCGATGCTGACGACCAGTTGCGCGGAGAGCCTGCCGACCAGGGGGGCGAGTGCTTCGCGCATCTGCTGCGGCTTCACTGCCAGTACCAGGACCTGGGAGTCCAGCGCGGCCGCATCCACGGTCGCCGTGCAGCGGACGCCGAAACGGTCGGCGAACCCCTCGCGGGCTTCCGCGACGGGTTAGACGACCTGTATCGCCGCTGCCGCAAAGCCCTGCCGGTACAGGCCGCTGATGAGGGCGACAGCCATGTTGCCGCCGCCGATGAAGGTGATTTTCATTTTGAGGTTTCCCTTCTTCCGAAAATTGCAGTGCCGATCCGCACCATGGTTGCGCCTTCCATTATCGCCGCCTCGAGATCGTCGCTCATGCCCATCGACAAAGTATCGAGCGTGAAACCCGGTTCGGCGTTGATCCGTTCCAGCGTCCTGCGCAGCAGGGCGAACTGCTGCCGTTGGCGCAGGACGTCCGCGGTCGGTTCCGGGATCGCCATCAATCCGCGCAGACGCAGCTTCGGCAGTCGGGCGATGGCCGACGCCAGTTCGAGAGCCTGCTGCGGGGTGCAGCCGCTTTTCGACGCTTCGCCCGAGACATTCACCTGGAGACAAATCTGCAGCGGCGGGAGACCCGGCGGGCGCTGGGCGGCAAGTCGCTCGGCGATTTTCAGGCGGTCCACCGAGTGCACCCAGGCAAAGTTTTCGGCCACCAGCCTTGTCTTGTTGCCCTGCAGCGGTCCGATGAAATGCCATTTAAGGTCAGGATCCTCCAATGCGGCGGCCTTGTCGACCGCTTCCTGCAGGTAGTTTTCGCCGAAGGCACGCTGCCCGGCCGCCGCCGCCTCGCGCACCCTGGTCGCCGGCCAGGTCTTGGAAACGGCCAGCAATTGCACGGATCCCGGCGCGCGCCCCGCGGCAATGCAGGCG
>JANMTA010000338.1:0-2561 GCA_031389965.1 Betaproteobacteria bacterium | reverse complement strand
TGCCAGGAAAAAGCGTCCGGCCGATGCTCCGGATCCCTGGTGGGTCGAGTACGGCGGCAGTTTTTTCCCGGTGATCCTTGCCGTTTTCCTGCTGCGCTCGTTTCTCGTCGAACCCTTCAAAATCCCTTCCGGCTCGATGATCCCGACCCTGCTGGTGGGCGACTTCATCCTGGTCAACAAGTACACCTACGGCGTGCGCCTGCCGGTGCTCAACAAGAAGATTGTCGAACTCAACACGCCGCAGCGCGGCGACGTGGTGGTGTTCCGCTACCCGCCGGACCCGTCGCTCGACTACATCAAGCGCGTGGTCGGCCTGCCCGGCGACAAGGTCGTGTATCGCAACAAGAAGCTCTCCATCAATGGCCAGGAAGTTGTGCAGAAGAAGACTGACGACTATCTCGACCGCGATCGCCTGTTCTATACCCCGCGCTTCGTCGAAACCCTGGGCAGCGTCGAGCATCACATCCTGGTCGAAGCAGACGCGCCGTCATTCGTGCAGCAGATCACGCGTTTTCCGCATGGCGAGAAATGTAACTACAATAGCGAGGGCGTCAGTTGCGAGGTTCCACCCGGGCACTATTTCATGATGGGCGACAACCGCGACAATTCGCAGGACAGCCGTTTCTGGGGCTTCGTCCCTGACGAAAACCTGGTCGGCAAGGCATTCTTCATCTGGTTCAATTTCTCCGATCTGAAACGGATCGGTTCGTTCCACTAGGGGGGTAACATGAAATTTCAGCGTGGACTCAGTCTGAACACACTCATGCTTGGCGGCGCGGTGCTGGCACTGGTATCACTGTTGGCGATGAAGGCCTTGCCGCCCTGGATAGAGTACGGAAACCTCATGAAGGCAGTCAAGGGGACCGCTGCCGACGCCAGCCTCAAGGACACTTCGGTGGCGAAGGTGCGCGAGGCATTTACCCGTCGCGCCGACATGGACGATGTCAAGAGCATGGTCGCGGCGGATCTGGAGATCACCAAGGAAGGCGGCGAACTGGTGATCTCCTTCAAGTATGAGAAAAAAGTGCCGCTGTTCAGCAACGTCAGTCTGCTTTTCGATTTCGAGGGCAGCAGCGCCAAACAATGAAGCCGGAACGTCTGGAGACAGCGCTCGGCCACGGCTTTGGCCGGCCGGAGTTGCTGCGCCAGGCGCTCACTCATCGCAGCTTCGGTTCGCCCCACAACGAACGGCTCGAGTTCCTTGGCGACTCGGTGCTTAATTGTGTCGTCGCCGGTGTGCTCTACAAGAACTTTGGCGATCTCAAGGAAGGCGAACTTTCCCGCTTGCGCGCAGGCCTGGTACGGCAAGAAACCCTGGTCGACATCGCACGCAGCCTGGGTCTCGGCGAAATGCTGCAATTGGGCGAGGGGGAACTGAAGAGCGGCGGCGCCGGACGCCCCTCGATTCTTGCCGATGCGCTGGAGGCGATCTTCGGCGCAATCCATGTGGATGCCGGATTTGAGGCGGCGCGCAGCGTCATCGAGCGTCTGTACCAGCCATCCATGGCCCGGATCGATCCCAGTGATGCCGGCAAGGATCCGAAGACTGCCTTGCAGGAGATCCTGCAGGGGCGGCATTTGCCCCTGCCACGCTATGCCCTGCTGGCGACGCGCGGCGAGGCTCACGCCCAGGAGTTCGACATCGAGTGCGTGATTTCGGAACTGGGCATCCGTACCACCGGCAGCGGATGCAGTCGCCGCATTGCCGAACAGCAGGCCGCGCAGAGCGCGCTGGCGGAGATCAAGCCGTGAGCGTGAAATTTCGCACCGGCTATCTGGCTGTCATCGGCCGGCCCAATGTCGGCAAATCGACCCTGACCAACCGCCTGGTCGGCGCCAAGGTCAGCATCACCTCGAAGAAGGCGCAGACCACGCGCCATCGCATTCATGGCGTGCTGACCACGGACGATGCCCAGTTCATTTTCGTCGATACGCCGGGCTTCCAGATGACGCACAAGAATGCGCTGAATCGCCTGATGAACCGCAGCGTGACCTCGACCTTTGCCGATGTCGATGTGATCCTGCTGGTGGTCGAAGCCGGCAACTGGGGTTCCGGCGAGGCCGAGATCCTGCGCATGCTGCCGGTCGACACGCCGGTGCTGCTGGTGATCAACAAGATCGACCGGCTGGCCGACAAGAAGGAGCTGCTGCCTTTTATCGCCAAGGTTTCCGCGCTGCACGAGTTCGCCGAACTGGTGCCCTTGTCGGCCGAGAAGGGCATCGGCACCGACGAACTGCTGACCACGGTCGCCCGTTACCTGCCGGAAGGGCCGCCGGTGTTCGCTGCCGACGACATCACCGATCGCTCCGAGCGCTTCATGGCCTCCGAAATCCTGCGCGAAAAGCTGTTCCGCAATCTCGGCGAGGAACTGCCCTACGGCATCGCAGTCGAAATCGAGAAGTTCGAGCAGGAAGGCGAGCTGCGCCGGATTCACGCCGCGGTCATCGTCGACCGGGCCGGACACAAGGCCATCGTCATCGGCAAGGGTGGCGAGCGCCTCAAGCGTATTTCCACCGACGCGCGCAAGGAAATGGAAACCCTGTTCGGCGGCAAGGTCTGG
>JANMTA010000268.1:0-2210 GCA_031389965.1 Betaproteobacteria bacterium | reverse complement strand
CGGCCTTGAGCCCTTTCAGCAGGGTGAGATTTCCGTCAACGGAACCTCCGTAGGCGACCCGAAAACCAATCTGCCGAAACTGCGCGCCCATGTCGGCATGGTGTTCCAGCATTTCGAGCTGTTCCCGCACATGACCATTGTTGAAAACCTGTCGATTGCCCAGATCAAAGTGCTGGGACGGAGCAAGGACGAGGCCACCGAACGCGGCCTGAAACTTCTCGACCGCGTCGGGCTGCGGGAACAGGCCGCCAAGCATCCGGGCCAGCTCTCCGGCGGCCAGCAGCAGCGCGTGGCCATTGCCCGGGCACTGTCCATGGATCCGATCTGCATGCTGTTCGACGAGCCGACCTCGGCGCTCGATCCGGAAATGGTCAACGAGGTGCTCGACGTCATGGTCGAACTGGCGAAGGAAGGCATGACCATGATGTGCGTGTCGCACGAAATGGGTTTCGCACGAAAGGTTGCCCATCGCGTGATCTTCATGGACCAGGGCAGGATCGTCGAAGATGCAACCAAGGAAGAGTTCTTCGGCACCCCGCGCTCGGAACGCGCCCAGCTCTTCCTGTCGAAGATCCTGTCGCACTGAGCGGCCGCAAGGCACGGCCGGCAAAGCCGCACGTCGCGAAGCGTGAAGCACCGCTAAACTCCCGTCTTCCGTTTCCCTGTTGCGGCCCTTGCCATGAGCACGACTACTTCCGACAAAGACCAGCCCCTGAAGGACGACATCCGATTGCTCGGCCGTCTGCTCGGCGACACCGTGCGCGCGCAGGAGGGAATCGAACTCTTCGAGGTCGTCGAGCAGATCCGCCGGCTCGCCCTGCGCCTGCATCGCGACGACGACCCCGCCGCGCGCGAGGAAATGGATGCTGTGCTGCGCAAGTTGCCGCGCGAGGACACCAACATGGTGGTGCGCGCCTTCAGCTATTTCTCGCACCTGGCCAACATCGCCGAAGACCAGCACCACATCCGCCGCGCGCGCGCCCATGCCCGCGCCGGCGCTGCGCCGCGCGAAGGCAGCCTGGCCTTGTCCTTGCAGCGCGCACTGGCCTCCGGCGTCGACGCGGCGAAGCTGCGCGATTTCTTCGCCGGGGCCCAGGTGCGGCCGGTACTGACCGCGCATCCGACCGAGGTGCAACGAAAGAGCATCCTCGATTGCCAATGGAAAATCGCGCGCCTGCTCGACGAGCGCGACCGCACCGAGCTGTCGCCCGAGGAGCAGGCCGAACACGACGAGGCCCTGCGCCGCGCCGTGCTGCGCCTGTGGCAGACGCGCATGCTGCGGCGGGCCAAGCTCTCCGTCATGGACGAGGTGAATAACGCGCTGTCTTTCTACGACATGACTTTCCTGCGCGAGCTGCCGCGCCTCTACAACGCCTGCGAGGACCATCTGGCCCGCGCCGTGCCCGGCTGGGATGCGCAGGGCATGGCCGAGCTGCCGGCCTTCCTCAGCCCCGGCTCGTGGATCGGCGGCGACCGCGATGGCAACCCCTTCGTCACCGCCGAGGTGCTCGACGGCGCCATGCGCGCGCAAAGCCGCAAGGCCATCGGCTATTTGCTGGAGCAGTTGCACCAGCTCGGCGCCGAGCTGTCGACCACCACCTCGCTGATCTCGGTGCCCGATGTCGACCTGATGCGCCTGGCCGAGCAATCGCCCGACCGCAGCCCGCACCGCGCGGACGAACCCTATCGCCGCGCCATCGCCGGCTTCTATGCACGATTGGCGGCGACCGCGCTGCAGCTGGACAACCTGGAGGCGCCGCGGCATGCCGTAGCGGAGGCCGAGCCCTATGCCACGTCCGCCGAGTTCGCCGCCGATCTCGACGTGCTGCACCGCGCGCTGATCAGCCATCGTTGCGCCCTGCTCGGGCGCGGTCGCCTGCGCCGGCTGCGCCATGCCGTGGCGATTTTCGGCTTCCACCTGGCGCCGCTCGACCTGCGCCAGAACTCGGAGGTGCATGCGCGCAGCGTGGCCGAACTGCTGGCCATCGCGCGACCGGGCAGCGACTACCTGGCGCTCGACGAAGCCGCGCGCATCGCGCTGCTGCTGGAGGAACTCGCCACGCCGCGGCCGCTGACGGCGCCCGCCGTCGACTACTCGGAGGAAACCCGCAATGAGCTGGCGATCTTCCACACCGCGCGCAGCATCCACCAGCGTTATGGCAAGGCGGCAATCGAAAACGTGATCATCTCCAAGACCGACGGCGTTTCCG
>JANMTA010000264.1:0-3239 GCA_031389965.1 Betaproteobacteria bacterium | reverse complement strand
AAGGTCGTGTTCAAGATCGGCGCTCTGTGCGATCGCCCGCCAGCGTAGCGCGCCCTTGACCAGCGTGATCAGGCGCGCGTCGCGGGTGACGTGGCAGTTGGTGACGACACGGCCCGGCGCGATCGCCACCGCTGTCCCGAGCGAATAGGTCCCGTTTCTGTTCTGCACTTCGACCTTGACGACGCTGGCCGCAAGCCGGATGAAATGGGCGCGATCGAGTACCTGGGCCGTCACTGTCGCCGGACACAATGCAGCGATTCCAAGCAGAAAGGCAAAAGAGCATAGTCCGGCGCCGCCAGGCATCAGCGGAAGCCGGTGTCGAGGAGACCCGGCCTCCCCGTTCCAAGCGCACCATCAGCACGCGCCCTGAGATAGGCATAGACGTCGTTGACGTTCGGCGCCACGTTGGGGTCGCCATCCCAGACGGGCATCGCGATTCGCCCAGCCTTGCCCTGCAGGATCTGCTCGATGAATGCCTCGCGCGAAACCGACTCGCTGGCCGCCTCGCCCTCGCGAATGACTACGTTGTAGCGTTGAAGTATGGTTGCTATGAATGAGCTGCGCGGCATGTCGTTAATGCGCTTGGTCAGGTCCGGTGCAACACCGGTTCCGGTGGCGTCGGTGCCATGACAGCCGACGCAGCTTGAATGAAAGATGCGCCAGCCGAGAAATGTGCTGTTGTCGACCTTCCCGTCGACAACGCGGTAGGGCGCCGGGTCGGTCGGCCGGGCAAACAGTTCTGTCTTGTCGGTGCTACCGAGCAGGCGGCCATTGTCGTCGATCAGCGGCACGTTATATGAAGCAAGGATGGCGCGGATCTCTGGCTGTTTTTTTGCGAGCAGCTTTTCGATTTCGTCCTTCCAGGGCTTCTCGCCGTAGCGCACGCCCATGGCCATTTCGAAGTCGAACTTTACTCCCGGCTCCGATTTGAGCGGCACCACCACAAGTTCCGGAGTTTTCACGCGCCGGGCGAAAAACCCCGCGATGGGCCCCCAGACAACAGCGACATCGATTTTCCCCTCTGCAAGGTCTTTTTCGATGATTTCGCCCGGATACTGGTCGGGATTGGCATTGAGGATGCGATAAGGAACGCCTTGCTCGACCAGACCGCGGCGCGCCAACCACTCGGAAGCGGGCGAACGATCGAACAAGCCGATGCGTAGCTTGCGCAGCACCTCTGGCGGCAGGGCGACGAATTGATCGCCGGACCGAACGTCGGCGAGTGGTCCTTTCTTGGGAAAGACCAGCGCATAGGTCGACCGGTAGTAGGACTTGGTCGCGGAAACCTGATCGTAACCTGCCGGAACCCCGAGGACGATATCGCAGCGATAGTTCTCGCCCGGCAGTTTGTAGCGCAGCGTGTTACGGATGAACGCCATGCGCTGCGGAAATGAATAATATTCGAGCTTCAGCCCGAGTTCCCTGGCGAACAACTCGGCGATCTTGTTTTCGTAGCCTTCGCCGCCGACATTTGAAAATGGCAGGTTATTCGGATCCTGGCAGACCCGGAACGTCGTGCGCTCATCAGTCGTCGGTGTCTGGGCCAGGCTGCCGCTGAGCGACAAGGAACCGATGACTGCAGTCACCAGGGTCAGAAGAAAACGAATCTGCTTGCGCAAGGGGAACTCCAAAAAAATGCCCCGGACTGCCGGGGCCATGAATTGTCCGGATCGGGTCCTGGCGGCGCTGGGCCGAAGGCGAAAAATCGCCGGGTTGTTACTCTGACCCCAGTTCCTGAACCTTCGCTCGTTTGATCGCGCCATCGGATCGGCCCTTGAGGTAGGCGTACAGCTTGGCGATATCTTTCATGACCGCTTCACTGGTGCCGAAGCTTTGCATGCCCTTTTCGAGGCGCCCGTCCCTGACAATTACTGCGAACTCCTGATAGGTCAATGTCTTGAGGCCTTCCACAAGCGACGGGCCAACCAAACCTTGCTGCTCAGGGCCGTGACAACGGTCGCAGGCCGCCTGACGCCAGATGCGGAAACCCTGCATGGTGTCAGGATCCACCTTGACGCCGTCAACAACCTTGTATAGCGGTTCTTTCAGTGGCGGGGGCCAGTCTGCCGCGCCGGCCGCCGGTGGAACCATAGCCATCGCAAAGGCGGCGAAAGCCAACAGTTTTTTCATCATGTCCATATTCATAAGAGTCCATCGGGTCGCAGGGAGTTCCCTAGAAACGGGTTTTCTTCCATGGCGATCAATGATCAGACCCGCAGCCACGGTGTGACCCGATCCCGGCTTGCACGGGATACCAGTAACACCCAAAACGCGGGAACCGCTACTACGAGTGGTGATCGATCAGAAAAGGAAAACGGCACCCGGCAATCAACGCCGGGTGCCGTTCTCAATCCTAAAGATCAAACATTGCTAGCCAAAAATCACTGGCCGGGCAGGGCGAAGATCGTCAGGCTGCCACCGAGTTCGGTGTACTGGGCCAGTTCCTTGTAGCCGCCGACCGCACCCAGGCCATCGGCATCCTTCTCAAGGCCTGCGGCCAAGCCGATGCCGGCCCAACCACCGATGCCGGAGTAGACCCCAATGTACTGCTTACCCTTGAACTCATACGTGAACACGTTGCCAATGATGCCGGACGGAGTCTTGAACTTGTACAGCTCCTTGGTGATGTCCTTTGCATCAACGCACTTGAGGTAGCCTTCAAGTGTGCCGTAGCAGGAAATGCCGCCCGCGGTATTGAGCGAACCCGACCACACCGAGAACTTCTCCGGCTTGCTCTGGACGATCTTGCCGGTGCCCGCGTCCCAGGTGATGAAGTTGCCCATGCCGCCGTGACTGCCCGGCGCCGGGAACATCGCCAGAGTGGCGCCGACGTATGGCTGACCCGCGGTGTACTCGACCTTGAACGGCTCATAGTCCATGCAGACGTGGTTGGTCGGCACGTAGAACAGGCCGGTTTTCGGATCGAACGACGCGGGTTGCTGGTCCTTGCTGCCCAATGCCGCCGGACATATGCCCTTGGTGTTCTTGTCCGGACCGTTCTGCGCCGTGCTGTACTTGGAGACCACCTGCGGCCGGCCGGTCTTCATGTCGACGTGCGTCGCCCAGTTGACCTTCGGATCGAACTTCTCGGCGACGAGGAGGGCGCCATTGGTGCGGTCCATGGTATAGGCAAAGCCGTTGCGGTCGAAGTGCACCAGAGCCTTGGTGTCCTTGCCCTTGACCTTGATGTCGGCCAGGATCATCTCGTTGATGCCGTCGTAGTCCCACTCGTCGAACGG
>JANMTA010000263.1:0-3312 GCA_031389965.1 Betaproteobacteria bacterium | reverse complement strand
AAGGTCGTGTTCAAGATCGGCGCTCTGTGCGATCGCCCGCCAGCGTAGCGCGCCCTTGACCAGCGTGATCAGGCGCGCGTCGCGGGTGACGTGGCAGTTGGTGACGACACGGCCCGGCGCGATCGCCACCGCTGTCCCGAGTGAATAGGTCCCGTTTCTGTTCTGCACTTCGACCTTGACGATGCTGGCCGCAAGCCGGATGAAATGAGTACGATCGAGCACCTCGGCCGTCACTGTCGCCGGAAGCGATACAGCGATTCCAAGCAGAAAGGCAAAAGAGCATAGTCCGGTGCCGTCAGGCATCAGCGGAAGCCAGATTCGAGGAGATCTGGCCTCCCCGTTCCAAGTGCACCGTCAGCGCGTGCCTTCAGATAGGTATAGATGTCATTGACATTAGGCGCCACGTTGGGATCGCCATCCCAGACGGGCATCGCGATTCGCCCAGCCTTGCCCTGCAGGATCTGCTCGATGAATGCCTCGCGCGAAACAGATTCACTGGCGGCCTCGCCATCGCGAATGACTATGTTGTAGCGTTGAAGTATGGTCGCTACGAATGAACTGCGCGGCATGTCGTTAATGCGCTTGGTCAGGTCCGGTGCAACACCGGTTCCGGTGGCGTCGGTGCCATGACAGCCGGCACAGCTGGAATGAAAGATGCGCCAACCGAGAAATGTGCTGTTGTCGACCTTTCCGTCGACAACACGGTACGGTGCGGGATCGGTCGGCCGGGCAAACAGTTCTGTCTTGTCGGCACCACCGATCAGGCGGCCGTTTTCGTCGATCATCGGCACGTTATATGAAGCAAGGATGGCGCGAATCTCCGGCTGCTTTTTTGCGAGGAGCTTTTCGATTTCGTCCTTCCAGGGCTTTTCGCCGTAGCGCACACCCATGGCCATTTCGAAGTCGAACTTTACTCCCGGCTCCGATTTGAGCGGCACCACCACAAGTTCCGGAGTTTTCACGCGGCGGGCGAAAAACCCGGCGATAGGACCCCAGACAACAGCGACATCGATTTTCCCCTCTGCAAGGTCTTTTTCGATGATTTCGCCCGGATACTGGTCGGGATTGGCATTCAGGATGCGATAAGGAACGCCTTGCTCGACCAGACCGCGGCGCGCCAACCACTCGGACGCGGGCGAGCGATCGAACAATCCGATGCGCAACTTGCGCAGCACCTCTGGTGGCAAGGCCAGGAACTGATCGCTGGAGCGAACGTCGGCGAGCGGGCCTTTCTTGGGAAAGACCAGCGCATAGGTCGACCGGTAGTAGGGCTTGGTCGCCAAAACCTGATCGTAACCTGCCGGAACCCCGAGGACGATATCGCAGCGATAGTTCTCGCCCGGCAGTTTGTAGCGCAGCGTGTTACGGATGAATGCCATGCGTTGCGGGAAGGAGTAATACTCCAGCTTCAGTCCGAGTTCCTTGGCGAACAACTCGGCGATCTTGTTTTCATAGCCGTCGCCGCCGACACTGGAAAATGGCAGGTTATTCGGATCCTGGCAGACCCGGAACGTCGTGCGCTCATCAGTCGTCGGTGCCTGGGCCAAACTGCCGCTGATCGACAGGGAACCGATGACCGCAGTCACCAGGGTCAGAAGAAAACGAATCCGCTTGCGCAAAGTGAACTCCAAAAAAAATGCCCCGGTCTGCCGGGGCCGTGACTTGTCCGGATCGGACCCTGTCGGCACTGGCCCGAGGGCAAAAACTCGACAGGTTCTTATTCTGACCCCAGTTCCTGGACCTTCGCCCGCTTGATGGCTCCATCGGATCGGCCCTTGAGGTAGCCGTACAGCTTGGCGATATCTTTCATGACCGCTTCACTGGTGCCAAAACTTTGCATGCCTTTTTCGAGACGCCCGTCCCTGATGACTACCGCGAACTCCGCATAGGGTAACGTCTTAAGGGATTCAACCAGCGACGGGCCAACCAAGCCCTGCTGCTCCGGGCCGTGACAACGATCGCAGGCCGCCTGACGCCAGATGCGAAAACCCTGCATGGTGTCAGGGTCCACCTTGACGCCGTCAACAACTGTGTATAGGGGTTCTTTCAGTGGCGGGGGCCAGTCTGCCGCGCCGGCTAACGGTGAAACGACAGTCATCGCGCCTGCCATCACAAAGACGGCCAGAGCCAACAGTTTTTTCATGATGTCCATATTCGTTAGAGTCTATCGGGTCGCAGGGAGTTCCATCCAAAGGCGATTTGCCCCATGACGATCAATGGTCAGGCCCGCGGCCACGATGCGACCCGATCGCGCTCGCGCGGAACAAGAGTAATACCCAAAACGCGGGAACCGCTACTACGAGTGGTGATCGATCGGAAAACAAAAACGGCACCCGGCAAACAACGCCGGGTGCCATTCTCGGTCCTAAAGATCAAACATTGCTAGCCGAAAATCACTGGCCGGGCAGGGCGAAGATCGTCAGGCTGCCACCGAGTTCGGTGTACTGGGCCAGTTCCTTGTAGCCGCCGACCGCACCCAGGCCATCCGCATCCTTCTCGAGGCCTGCGGCCAAGCCGATGCCAGCCCAACCACCGATGCCGGAGTAGACCCCGATGTACTGCTTGCCCTTGAACTCATAGGTGAACACGTTGCCGATGATGCCGGACGGAGTCTTGAACTTGTACAACTCCTTGGTGATGTCCTTTGCATCGACGCACTTGAGGTAGCCTTCAAGTGTGCCGTAGCAGGAGAGGCCGCCCGCAGTATTGAGCGAACCCGACCACACCGAAAACTTCTCCGGCTTGCTCTGAACGATCTTGCCGGTACCTGCATCCCAGGTGATGAAGTTGCCCATGCCGCCGTGACTGCCCGGTGCAGGGTACATCGCCAGAGTGGCGCCGACGTATGGCTGACCCGCGGTGTACTCGACCTTGAACGGCTCATAGTCCATGCAGACGTGGTTGGTCGGCACATAGAACAGACCGGTTTTCGGATCGAATGACGCGGGTTGCTGATCCTTGGTGCCCAATGCCGCCGGACATATGCCCTTGGTGTTCTTGTCGGGGCCGTTCTGCGCCGTGCTGTACTTGGAGACCACCTGCGGCCGACCGGTCTTCATGTCGACGTGCGTTGCCCAGTTGACCTTCGGATCGAACTTCTCGGCGACGAGGAGGGCGCCATTGGTGCGGTCCATGGTATAGGCGAAGCCGTTGCGGTCGAAGTGCACCAGCGCCTTGGTGTCCTTGCCCTTGACCTTGATGTCGGCCAGGATCATCTCGTTGATGCCGTCGTAGTCCCACTCGTCGAACGGTGTCATCTGATAGACCCAGTTGACCTTGCCGGTATCGACATCACGCGACCAGATCGACATC
>JANMTA010000259.1:0-12102 GCA_031389965.1 Betaproteobacteria bacterium | reverse complement strand
TTCGTCATCTGCGTGCTCGCCTTCCGCCGCGGCATTGTCGGCGAGGCGACGGCGCTGTATCAGCGGATGGTGGGGCGCCGGGCGTAAACCGCCGGGAAAACATCAGGCGCCGCCAAGGCTGTCCCCTCTGTGGCGGTGCGTTTTTCGGTAGCCCGGCGCCAGGCTTGACGAGGGGAATGAAGCCAATCCAGAACCTACCTATAATGCCCTGCATATAAGCGGGTCATTTCGATCGAGCTATCGGTCGCGAGCCGGAAGACAAAGCCAAAGCGCACCATCGAATGCCACCCATGACCATCAATTCGGAAAACTTCGGCAACCGCTTCGAGATTCTTCAGGAATTGGGTAAAGGCGCGAACGGCGAGGTACATCTCGCTTTCGACAATTTCCTGCAGCAACAGGTTGCCATCAAGATTATCCGCAGGAAGGAGTCCGAGGACCCGAAAACGGACCGGCTGAACCGCAGCTTGTGGCTCAATGAGACACGGCTCGCCGGCAAACTCCTGCACCCTTTCATCGTTCAGGTCATGGAAGCCGGCAGTACCGATGACTTTGATTACCTGATCATGGAATACCTTGCCGGCGGCACCCTGAAGCAATTCACGGCCCCGGGGAAATTGCTGCCTCTCGATCGGGTGATCGACATCCTTTACAAGGTGTGCAACGCACTCGACTATGCCAACAAGCTGGGCGTGTTGCACCGGGATATCAAGCCGGAAAACATCCTGGTGGGTGAGAACGGCGCGATAAAAATTTCCGACTTCGGCGCGGCCTACTGCAACGATGCCGAAGTTACGCAAGTACTCTTTGTGGGATCGCTGGCCTTCATGCCACCCGAACTGTTCAGGAAAGAAGTCCCGACACTCAAGTCCGATATCTACGCGGTGGGGGTAATGGCCTATCAACTGCTGACGGGAATGCTGCCATTTACCGCAGATTCCCACGAAGGCCTCATTTACGAAAAGCTGAATCAGGATGCAGTGCCGATGGACCAGCGCCGGCAAGACATCCCGGCGTCCCTGCGCTTCGCGGTGCACCGCGCCATGCACCGCGACCAGGCGGTGCGTTACGATAGCTGGAAGGATTTTTGTGACGACCTGGCCGTCGCCTTGCCACTGGTGCCCAGACCCGAAGAGGCCAATTTCGACAGCGCGCATTTCAATGTGCTGCGCGACCTGGCGTTTTTTTCCAGGTTCACCGATATCGAATTGTGGGAAACGGTCGGCATCGGCCACTGGCAAAAGAAGGATCCGGGCGAAAACATCGTGGTAGAGAACGTCGCCGGGCGAAGTTTGTTCATCATCATCAGCGGTGAGGCAAGGGTTAGCAAGAAGGGTGTCGAAATCAACAAAATGGGCTGCGGCGAATGTTTTGGCGAAATGACCTACCTCGATGAGAACCAGCTGGTTCGCTCCGCGACGGTCACGGCGATTTCAGCGATGACGATGGTTGAAATCGAGGGTGTATCGCTGCGTCACGCTTCAGGCGGGGTTCAAGCGTGCTTTTCCAACGCCTTCCTCAAAATGATGATCAGCCGCCTGAAAAATGCCGACGAACGATTCATTGCAAGCACCGGGCTGCATGTCTGATCCGGCTTTCGCCCGAGGACGGCTGGAAAAAATGGCGGGGGTGGCCGCTTGCGCCATTTTCGCCCTCCTGGTGCAGGTTTCCGCGGTGGGAACCCTGATCGATTTCGCCTTGTTCGACGCCACGACGGCTTTCCTGCGCAAGCAATTTCCCGTTTCCCTGGGCAATGAGGTCGTCGTCGTCGGCATCGACGAAGCAAGTACCGCCAGCTACCCGGAACCGCTGACGCTCTGGCATCGTTACCTGGGCGATTTCCTGCGCGCTGTCGCCATAGGCAAGGCTTCTGCCGTGGGGCTCGACCTCGTCCTGCCGGACCATTCCTACAATGCGGTCCTGCCGGGCAGCGACGAGGCCCTGATGATGGGCATCCTGGCGGCGAAGAAGGAAATTCCCGTGGTGCTGGCACGCACCGTCGAGGCCTCCGGCAAGCAGCGCGCCCTGTTCCGCAAATTCCAGCTGGTCGCCGGAGAAGAGGGGACCGGCCTCGCGCTGTTCCCCCGCGACGCGGATCACGTCGTCAGGCGCTTCGATGAGCGGATCGGGGAAAGCGGTTCGCTCGTACCGACGCTGGCCGGCCAATTGAGCCGAGCTTTGGCGAAGGATCCGAAACCAGGAATTATCGACTACTCCCGCGGAGCCTCATTCAACTATGTCCCACTGCATACGGTGCTCGCCCTGTTCCAGGCCGGCAACGAAGCGGGCCTGAAGCAGATGTTCGAAGGCCGGCCGGTGCTCCTGGGTTCGGTGCTTCCCTCCAGCGATGCCGTCCTGCAGCCGGTGAATCTTGCGGCGTGGGAGGACAACGCCAATCTTGCGCCCGGCGTCCTGATCCACGCGCAGGCGCTGCGCAGCATCCTGAACCACGGGCTGATACAGGACGTGCCGGCCTGGCTGCTTGGCGCCGCGATTTTTTCGGCATCCCTGTTCTGGCTGGCGGGGCTAAGGCCGCTGCCGGCGAGCGGGATTCTGGCGACCATGGCAGGTGGCGCCCTCGTCGCTTCCGCCTGGCTCCTGAGGCAGGGCTGGTACCTGCCCCTGAGCGGCATTTATGCGGCCGCCTGCGTCGGACTGCTCGGCCCGCTGGCCGGCGATGCCTGGCGCAAGCTGAAGGAACGCCTGATTCTGAAACGCTCGTTTTCCGGCTCCGTCAGCCCGGTGGTGATGGACGAGATCCTGTCGGGACAACTCTCGCCCGGCCTCGGCGGCGAACGAAAATATGTGTGCGTGCTGTTCGCCGATATCCGCGGCTTTACCACCTTGAGCGAGTCGCTGGCACCCGAAGCGGTGATCACTCTGCTCAATCGCTATTTCGACCGCGTCGTGGACCAGATCCACCATCAGGACGGCGCGGTGGTCTGTTTCATGGGCGACGGCATCATGGCAATTTTCGGCGCACCGAAACGGCTGCCCAATCCTTGCGAAGCGGCGCTTGCGGCGGCCAAGGGGATGCAGAGCGAAGTCGACAAGCTGAATGAAATCCTGGTCCGGGAAGGTGCCGCCGCGATCCAGATCGGTGTCGGGCTCCATGCCGGAGACGCCGTGATCGGCCAGGTCGGCTCGTCGGGCCGGCACGATTACACCGCGATAGGCGATGTCACCAATGTCGCCTCGCGCCTTGAAGGGCTGACAAAAGACGTCGGCTTCCAGATAGTATGCTCAAGGGATGTTTTCGAGGCGCTCGAAGCGAACAGCGACCTGGTTTCGGTCGGGCCGCAGGCAATCAAGGGCCATACGCCGGTACATGCGTATGGGTGGGGACCACGTTAGAAGGAACATCGATGGAGATCACCATGCAGGCAGTCAAGAAAGTCTTATGTGCATTCCTGTTGCTGGGGTATTGCATCGCGTCCGGCGCGGCGGGAGAATCCTCCGTGGCCGCCGTGGCTATGGTCACCGACCTTGAAGGCAAGGCGGTCGTGCTGGACGATGTCCGCAAGCCCGCAGTCACGATTCTGTCCGAGATCCGCCAGGACGCGCGGCTACAGCTCGAAGCCGGGGGGCGACTGGTCGCGGTCTATCTGGGCTCCGGCCAAAGCTGGGAAATGAAGGGCCCCGCGGTGGTGCTGTTCCGCGCACAGCAACCCGAGTCGGAATCCGGCGCCAAGCCGCAGGCCCGCGGCAGTGCCCTGTCCAAGGGCAGCAAGGAAATCCGCATCAAGCCCGTCGCGGTGGCCCAGGCCGCGATCGTGATGCGTTCCGTCAAACCCAACCTGAAGCTCAAATTGCTCAACCCGCTAGGCAACAAGACGCTCGAAGAACGCCCGCTGTTCGCCTGGAAAAGCCTCGCGCCGGATCTCCCCTACCGTTTTGCCCTGCTCGACGACACCGGCAAGACGCTGTATGAAACCAGCGTCAATGGCATCTCGCTGCAGCTGCCCGCGCAGCTTCAGCTGAAAGAAGCGGCCACCTACACATGGCTGGTGTCGGCGCAACATCCGGACGGGTCGGCATTCTCGAATGCCAGCGATTTCAGCCTGGCGTCGGCAGATCTGCGGCGCCAGGTCGAGTCGCTGCGCCCCGCCGCCAATTCGCCATTCGCCGAGCGCGTCGCGTTTGCCGCCTGGCTGGAAGAAATGGCGCTGCGCGATGAAGCGCGCAAATACTGGAAAGCCGCCGCCGCCGAAAGGCCGGACGATCCGCGGCTGAAGGTAATGGCGGGCGAATGACTCCTTGTGTGCGCAGCGAGCTGCCAGTCACCGGCAGTCGCCGCGAAGCCTGAAAGCGGCAACGGCGTTTCCACTACGAGTCTAATAACCCGGCCTGACCGGCGGCAACTCAGCGGTTGCGGTTATTGGCCCTCGGCGAACGTATTTCAGCACCTGCAACATGTGGCGCCGTGTCGCCCGATGGCGCGCGCTACCATGCCAAAGGAATTACCGCTTGACTCTCGTCATCAGGCTCGGAGATACTTGCCCCGCGGTTTGCCGCCTTGGCGGCGAAGCCAGGTTTGCCACAGGCAATGGGCTTATCCGCCCGCGGAGATTCCGGTCGGTTCGAGTTTTTGGGACAAGCGCGCATGAGCCTTGAGCAGCAGATCCGATTCTGTACCAGCGCCGACGGCACCCGGCTTGCGGTCGCGACGGCCGGCGAAGGTCCGCCGCTGGTCAAGGCGGCGACCTGGCTGACCCACGTCGAGCGGGACCCGCACAACCTGTTCACCCGCCACTGGGTGGCCGAACTGAGTCGCCGGCATACCCTGCTCCGCTATGACTCCCGCGGCTGCGGATTGTCCGACCGGGACGTCGAGCGGATTTGCATGGACGCCTGGATCGAGGATCTGGAAGCCGTGGTCGCGACCCTCGATGCCGACCGGTTTCCCCTGTTCGGCAATTCCCAGGGGGCGGCGATCGCCATCGGTTACGCCGCGCGCCATCCTGAGCGGGTCAGCCACCTGATCCTTTACGGAGGCTGCGCCCGCGGCCTGCTGAAACGCGATCCGCCGCCGAAGATCATCGCCGCGGCGAACGCGATGCTGCAGGCCGCGGAACTGGGATGGGGCGCCGACAGTTCGTCGTTCCGGCAGGTGTTCATATCCCAGTTGCTGCATGACGCCACGGCGGAACAGCAACGCGCCGTCGACGAAGCGCAGCGCCTGACCGTCTCCGGCGCCAACGCCGTGCGCTTCATGAAGGCGGTGTTCGAGATCGACGTGCGCGATACCGCGCCGCGGGTGCGCTGCCCGACCCTGGTATTCCATGGCAAGGACGATCCCTGTTTTCCTTTCGAGGAGGGCCGCCTGCTGGCATCGCTGATTCCCGATGCCCGGCTGGTGCCGCTGCCGAGCAAGAACCACCTGCCCTTCGAGACCGAAGCGGCCTGGCCGATGTTTCTTGCCGAGCTGCGCGGCTTCCTGCCGGCAACGGCCGCCGATTCCCGGGTCGGCGACGCAAGCGGGACCGCACATGGCCGGTCGCTGCTGACGCCACGGCAAGTCCAGGTCCTGCGCGAGGTCGGCAAGGGCCACACCGACAAGGAGATTGCCCGCGCCCTGTCGCTGAGTCCGCGCACGGTCGAGATGCACGTCGCCAACGCCCTGCTTGCCCTGCAGGCGCGCTCGCGCGCCGAGGCCGTACGGCGCGCCGCAGAGTTACGGCTGCTGGGCTGATTCGTTCACCTACCGTAGCGCGCTACCGTAGTTTGGCGCGACGCGTGCCGTAGTTTCCCGACTGACGTTCGACTTTCGTTCGGCCCACACTGGCGCCGTGCCGTCATCGACGGAGACTCTCGCGGAGGCCGACATGCCGATACTCGAAAGCGCAAAACTGCGGATTGACTTCAATGAGGCCGGCGCCGGCGAGCCGGTCGTGCTGGTGCACAGCTCGGTGAGCGGCAACCGGCAATGGAAACGCATGGTCGAGGATCTGCTGCCGCATTACCGGGTCATGGCGCTGAACCTGTTCGGCTATGGCGAAACCTCGACGTGGAACGGGCGTTCCCGGCAGACGATGGCCGACCAGGCCGGCCTGGTGCTCAGGCTCGTCGCCGACATTCCCGGCCCGGTTCGCCTCGTCGGGCATTCCTTCGGCGGGTCGGTCGCCTGCCAGGCAGCAACCCTGCTAGGCGAGCGGGTATCCCACCTGTGCCTGTTCGAGCCGACGCTGTTTCATCTGCTGGCACAGAACGGCCAGCGCGAGGCCTACGCCGAAGCCATGGCCTTGCGCGACTTCGTCAGGCGGCATGGCGGGAAGGGACGTTGGGCGGCGGTCGCGGAGCGCTTCGTCGACTATTGGATCGGCGCCGGCGCATGGGCGGAGATGGCCACCGAGCGTCGGCTCGCCTACATGCAGCTGCTGCGCCCCAACTACCATGAATGGGACAGCGTGGATAGCCACCGGACCACGATCGAGGAACTGGGCCGGATCCGGGCCCGGGCCATGATGGTCTATTCGCCGGATGCGCGCCGCCCCAGCCGCGAGATCGCGCAGCTGTTCAGGGATCAATGTCCCGACTGGTCGGTCGTGCGGATTGCCGACGGCGGCCACATGGCGCCGCTGACGCATCCGGAGGTGGTGAATCCGCTGATTTGCGGTTTCCTCGGCGAGTGCCGGCCGACGCAACAAGCGACGGCGCGCCAGGTTCGTCTGCCGCTGCCCTGCGCCGCCGACCTGACGCGGCCAGGGTCGCCGCTCAGGGTGTTGCCGATGCAAGGCGCCAGGGTTTGACAATTTCGGGCTTGAGCCTAGGATTACCGAATGGGTCGCAGCGGCCCATTCCATAACAATGATTACGGAGGAGACGCACATGGAGCAATTTTGCGAAATCACGCTCGATCGCGAGCGTTTGAAGTCCGAGGTACGCACAACCTACACCAAGGTCGCCGAAGCGCCGGGCGGCGATTTCCATTTCCATCGCGGGCCGGAATACGCCGCCAGGCAGCTCGGTTACGACGGCGACGAACTCGCGGCGCTGCCGGAAAGTGCAACGGCATCCTTCGCCGGCGTCGGCAATCCCTTTCGCGTGCGCGAGATACCGGCGGGCGCGGTGGTGGTCGACCTCGGCTCGGGCGCCGGAATGGACTGCCTGCTGGCCGGGCGCCGGGTCGGCGAGAAAGGCCGTGTCGTTGGCGTGGATATGACCGACGCCATGCTCGAACTGGCGCGGAAATCCGCCGCGCAGGCCGGCATGCCGCAGGTCGCCTTCGAGTTCGGCGAGATCACCGACCTGCCGCTAGCCGACGCTTCGGTCGATGTCGTGATCTCGAACGGCGTCATCAATCTCGCGGTCGACAAGCCCGCCGTGTTCAGGGACATCTACCGGGTGCTTAAACCGGGCGGCTGGATCCAGTTCGCCGACATCGTGGTCGACCACGAGTTGTCCGACAAGGCCCGCAACGACATCGATCTCTGGGTTGGCTGAATTGCGGGTGCTCTGCAGTCTGCAGGCATGATCGCGATGATGCAAGCCACCGGATTCCAGCGCTGCGTGGCGACCGAGTTCTTCGACTCCTTCGCCGGCACGAGCAAGGAAGGCATCGCGCGAAAATATGGCGTGCGCGGCGCCAACTTCATTGCGTTCAAGGATTAGCACTATACGACCGGGGAGATCGGATACGGGGTTCCGGCTCCGATCATTCTCCGCAAACAACCTGCGTCAAAGCCATACGTGATGCGACAGCAATGGGCACAGGGCGGTCAGCCATCCCTGAAAACTGACCGTCCGTTGTCAGGCCCTGAGTAGAAACTTTTCTGGAAAGTTGCCAGTGGGCGGCATGGATACTTGTACGTTTTACGACTACGTTAGCTTTTAAGGAGAAGAAAATGACCGAAGGAACTCGCGAATTGGTTGTCCTTGTCACCCATGGACCTGACCACGAACTCTCGTCCGTCGCATTCACAATCGCCTGCGGTGGACTGACTTCCGGCTTGAAGGTTTGCGCATTTTTAACAAGCTCCGCAGTTGATCTTGTTCGCAAGCGCAGCATCGATATGACTCATGTTCCCCCGATGGATCCCCTAAAAACTTTGATCGACGACTTTATTAAGCGTGGTGGCACGGTGATCGCTTGCCCACCGTGCGTAAAGGGACGAGGCTATACGCAAGAAAACCTCATTGAGGGAGTTACGATTGCGGGCGCGAGCGTTATCCACGAAAAATTCAAGAATGGCGCTGCCAGTCTAAGTTTCTGAGGCTTGTATTGCGACTTCGGTTGGCCGCTTTCCATTTTCCAGGGCTGCTCTCGAACGGCCGCTTCCGATTTCCTCCACCGTCGGCAATGGGCACGTTGCACTCAGCCGGCGGTAAATCCTGAACGGCCGTCCCCAGCCTGAAGCCGCCGTCCCGCCAGCGCCGACTTTTCCATTTGTGAGGCGCCGCCTCAGTCGATCACCCCATCCACGTAGAACCAGCGCCCGTCCTCGCGCAGAAAACGGCTGATCTCGTGCAACCGCTGCGCGCGACCGCCGACGCGGCAGCGGGCGACGAATTCCACCGTCGCGGTGTCATGGCTTGCGGCATGCGCCTTGACCTCCAGCCCCAGCCATTTCGGTGGCGCTTCGCTGCCAAAATCCAGCGCGGCGGGGCGCGTCGAGGCGTGCCAGGTGGCGAGCAGGTAGTCTTCCAGCCTGAGCACATAGGCGCTGTAACGCGAGCGCATCAGCGCTTCGGCATCCGCGGCGGGGCTGCCCGCGTGAAGGCGGCCGCAGCAGGCCGCGTAAGCCAGCGGCCGGCCGCAGGGACAGGGCTGCGGGATTACGGGCGCGGACCGGGTTCGGGCGGCGGCAGGCATTTGGCACAATCGGCGCGGCCGAAAGGAGAAATGTAGCGCCACCAGATCCAGATCAGCAGCGGCAGCAGCGCGATCAGCGCCATGTCGCTCCAGCCCGGCTGCGCCAACTCGCCATGCCACCAGGCTACCGCCGCACGCAAGGCTTCGATCAGCAACACCATGTAGGCGAAAGCGGCGCCCAGCAGGACAATGTGCTTAACCCCGCGCTTCACGCCCCGCCCCGCTCATACACCCACTGCAGCAGCGCATCCTGCGCCGCCTGCGCACCGCCGGCGTTGGCGTGATTGACGAAGAAGACCACGATCCAGCGCCGTCCGCTTCGGTCCAGCACATAACCGGCGATGCTGCGCACGCCCTCCAGCGAACCCGTCTTGATGTGCGCCTGGCCGGCCACGCCGTTCTGCTTGAGGCGCTTTCTCATGGTGCCGTCGGTCGCGGTCACCGGCAAGGAGGCCATCAGTTCCGGCATCACCGCGCTGCGCCACGCGGCCTGCAGCAGGCGGCCCAGGCCTTCGGCGGAAATCCGCTCGCGGCGCGACAGGCCGGAGCCGTTTTCCAGCACCAGTTCCGGCACGCTCAAGCCCCGTGCATCGAGCCAGGCGCGGATCGCCGCATCGGCATCGGCGGCACTCGCCGGACGATGCCCGGCTTCCATGCCCAGCGTCAGGAACAGTTGGCGCGCCATGACGTTGTTGGAGAACTTGTTGATGTCGCGCACCACCTCGGCAAGAGTCGGCGACGGCAGCACGCCGATCGCGCGTGCCTCGACCGGCACCGCGCCGTCGCGCACGCCGCCGCTGAGTGTGCCCCCGAGTTCGGCCCACAACTGCTGGAAAACGCCGAGCACGAATTGCGGATGATCCTGCACCGCGATGTTCCAGCGCTGCTCTTCGCAAGCTTGCGGGAAGACGCCGGTCAGCACCAGCCGCGTGGTCGGGCCGTGGCTGAAGACGTCGGCGCGCAGGCGTTCCTTCCAGTCGCCGCAAGCATTGCCGTTGCCCAGGGTGATCTGGTTGATCAGATCGAGATTGGCCGGCGCCGGCTCCATGCCGACCAGCAATTTCCGGTTTGCCGGATCGGGCACCAGTTGCAGCGTGACCGCCTTGAAATTCAGCAGCAAGGCGTCCGGGGCCACGTTGTAGGGGCGCATCGGCTGCGCGTCGAAGCGGCCGGGGTCGGCCGCGCCGATGGCAAAAGCGCTGCGATCGAGCACCAGGTCGCCGCGAATCTCGCGGATGCCGCGCGCCCGGATCTGGCGCAACAGGCGCCCGAACTGCTCGTAGGTCAGCTTGGGGTCGCCGCCGCCGCGCAGATGCAGGTCGCCCGTCAGCACGCCGTCATTGAGCGAGCCGCCGGCAAAGGCCTCGGTCCTCCAGACATAGGCCGGCCCCAGCAGGTCGAGCGCGGCGAAAGTGGTGACCAGCTTCATGGTCGAGGCCGGATTCAGCGCGGCGCGGGCGTTGAGCTCCAGACGTGGCACGTTGACGTTCACTTCCCTGACCCAGACGGCGGTCGCGGCCTGCGGAATGCCGGCGCCCTTGAGTGCCTGCGCCACGACGGACGGCAGTTGATCGGCGCGCGCCAGCACGGCGTACAGACAACACAGGACAAGCAGCAGTTTTCGCATGGGGTCGATCTTATAGAATCGGCGGACAGGAGGGAACACATGACCCAGCGCATCGCCGTGCCGCTGCCCAAGGCCTATCTGCTGCTGAATCACGGCCCCACGGTGCTGGTCTCCAGCGCCCACGGCAGCCGGCGCAATGTCATGGCGGCGGCCTGGAACATGGCGCTGGACTTCGATCCGCCCAAGGTGGCCGTCGTCATCGACAAGGCGACGCTGACCCGCGAACTGGTCGCGGCCTCGGGCGAGTTCGTGCTCAACGTGCCGGCACGGCAACAGGCGGCAATGACGCTGGCGGTCGGTACACAATCGGGGCGCGCGGTGGACAAGTTCGGCAAAGAAGTCGGCGCTGACGGCACGGCGGCCGGCACTGTCGGCGCGCCGCTGATCGAGGGCTGCCTGGCCTGGCTGGAATGCCGGGTGATTCCCGAGCCGCACATCGAGAAGACCTATGACCTGTTCCTCGCCGAAGTGCTCGCCGCCTGGGCCGATCCGGAGGCGTTTTCCAGCGGACGCTGGCATTCCCCGGATCAACCGCGGCACAGCATCCACTACCAGGCCGGCGGCAGCTTTTTCGCCACCGGCGACGCCTTCGAGGTATGAAGGCCTAAGTGCCGAAAGGCTTGACGCCGATCAGCCAGGTGTGGCCCCAGAAGGCGAACCCGGCCCAGGCCAGCAGGCCGATGCCGGCAACCGCGGCGTCCCGCGACCAGCCTTGCGCGACGTAGCTCCGCCCGGCAAGGCGGTCGCGCCCGCGAGCGGCGGCAAAGCTGGCCACCGCCCAGACCAGAAAGGCGCCGAACAGGATCGCATCGGCCAGGTTGCCGTTGGCCAGCAGATGGGACAGCGCCCAGAGCTTGACGCCCGCCACCATCGGGTGGCCGATTTTTGCCTTGATGTGGCTGCCCGGCAGATAGGCCGCCACCAGCAGGATGAAGGCCGGTACGGTCAGCAACGCCGCCAGATGCCGCGTCCATGCGGGCGGCATCCAGAGCACGACGGGATCGACGCGGGCCAGGCCGTAGCCCCAGATGACCAACCCCAGCCCAAGCGCGGAAAAGAGTGCGAACACGCCCTTCCAGCGCGGTTCGCCCATGCGGGCGACCTGCGCATCGCGCCAGTCGTTGGCAAAAATGCGCAGCGAATGGACGCCGAGGAAAAGTACGAGACCGAGAATCAGATAGGCGGACATGGAGTTTTACGGAAACGAAGTGGCCCGATCATACCTGCGGATCCGGCGGGCCGACGCCGATTTTGCTTCATGCGCGGCTCAGCGGCCCTTGAAACGCGGCGGACGTTTTTCGAGGAAGGCCGCCAGCCCTTCCGCGTAATCCTGCGTGTCGAGGAAGGCGAAGGACGCGCGCTTTTCCTCCAGCGTGAGTGGACGCCCCTCCATCAGCCGGGCAATCCACTGCTTGTGCCAGCGCGCCACCAGCGGCGCACCCGCCGCAATGCGCGCTGCTGTCGCCTGCGCTTCGACCAGCACCGCGTCATCCGCCACGACGCGCGTCAGCAAGCCCTTGGCATAGGCCTCGGCCGCATTCAGCAGCCGCCCTTCGAGCAGGATTTCCTTGGCCACCGCCGGCCCGGCCAGCTTGAGGAAACCCGCGAGTTCACCGGGATACATGGAGAAGCCCAGCTTCATGATCGGCGCGCCGAAGCGCGC
>JANMTA010000231.1:0-1908 GCA_031389965.1 Betaproteobacteria bacterium | reverse complement strand
CGCTGCGTTGCTTCAGCGTTGGATGATGGGCACACACCACGGGGCTGTCCAGCCAAGCCAATTGGACTACTACCTCGACGAATTCGTGTTTCGCTTCAATCGCCGCACTTCGCGATCTCGTGGACTGCTGTTTTATCGCCTACTTCAACAGACCGTCATGACAACGCCGGTGACTTACGGGAAAATCGTAGAAACTCCCAAAAAATCCCGAAAATGAATCCCTGTGGAGCTAAAGGGATACCCCGTTATTATATCCAGCATCGACAAAGGTGTGCCGGGACTCGCCCCGGCAAGCCCTTCCCCCATGGCAGAATCCGAAAGTCGGCGCTGACGACACGGCGCTCCCAACTCCGCATCATGAAGAAATGAAAATCCTGCTCCTCTGCCACGACCTGACCACCCGCCTGCGCCTGATCCACACCTGGTCGGCCGCCGGCGTCACAATGCTGCCGCGAACCAGCAGCGAAACCCCGGACTGCATCGTGATCGACCTCGGCCGGCGCGATGCGCTGGACGAGGTCGCCCGCTTGCGCGCGCTGCATCCCGAGGTGGACATCATCACCTGCGCCGCGACCTTCGACGGCCCTGCGGTCGAGGCGGCGAAAGCGGCCGGCGCGACGGATTTTGCGGCGCGCAGCCACGTCGACAAGCGCGTGGCGCGCCGCCTCAACCTGGCGAGCTGAAGCGGATGCATCTGCTGGCCGATATTTCGGCCCACGGCCTGGGCCATCTGGCGCAGACCGCGCCGGTGCTGAATGTCCTCAAGCGCCTGGCGCCGGGAATCCACCTGACGGTGCGCAGCGCGCTGCCGCGCCAACGCCTGGCGGCACGCATCGCCACCGAGTTCGAGCATGTGGCCGAGGCGCGCGACTTCGGCTTCGTCATGCACAACGCCGTGGATATCGACCTTGCCGCCAGCGCCACGCGCTACCGCGAGTTTCACGCCGACTGGCCGCAGCGGGTTGCCGCCGAGGCGGACTGGCTTCGGCGGCACCAGGTCGACGCGGTGCTCAGCAATGTCGCCTACCTGCCGCTCGCGGCTGCGGCCGGGGCCGGCATTCCCGCCGCCGGATTGTGTTCGCTGAACTGGGCTGAGCTTTTCGCCCATTATTTCGGCGACGAACCTTGGGTCGCTGACATCCATGCCCAGATACTGGCCGCCTACAACAGCGCAACGGGCTTCCTGCGCATCACGCCGGGGCTGCCGATGAGCGGCATCCGACGGCGCCACACTATTGCGCCGATCGCCAGCATCGGCCGCCGTGAGCGCTCGCGCATCGGGCAATTGCTTGGTCTTGACGAAAGTGAGCGCTGGCTGCTGCTGGCCATGGGCGGCATGGCGTTTCCCCTGCCCGTTGAAAGCTGGCCGCAGACGCCGGGCCTGACCTGGCTGGTACCGAGTACATGGCAGGTCCGGCGCGGCGACGTCCGCGCCTTCGATGCCGCCGATCTGAGCTTCGGCGACCTGCTGGCCAGCGTCGATGCGGTAATCACCAAGCCCGGCTACGGCACCTTCGTCGAGGCGGCCTGCAGTGCCGTCCCCATCCTCTACCTGGAACGTGACGACTGGCCGGAAACGCCCCCTCTTGTGGCATGGCTCGCCGACCATGCCCGCGCTACGCGGCTGACGCGCGAGCGCCTGCTGGCCGGCGATTTCATCGATCTGCTGCAAAGCCTGTGGCAAACGCCGGCGCCCGCGGCACCGCAGGCGAACGGCGCCGACCAGGCCGCGCGCTGGCTGCTGAAGGCATTCGAGCCGGCCTGACGCCGGCGCTGAAACGATTGACATCAATGGCAAAGCGTTTAGAATGCGCGCCTTTCCCGCCTCTCCAGGATTAACGCAATGCCGGGTATTCGCCTCAAGGAAAACGAGCCGTTTGAAGTCGCGATCCGTCGCTTCAAGCGCGC
>JANMTA010000343.1:0-4193 GCA_031389965.1 Betaproteobacteria bacterium | reverse complement strand
GATGATCGACTTGTCCGGGGACTGCATGCGTGTCTGCATGCCGAATGAAAGTGTCGAATCGAAACTGCCAGTGATGCCGTTTTCCATCTCGAACTTGAAGGCAGCGGCCGGGTTGGCGAACGTGGCCCCCAGCGCCGCGATGGCAATTGCCAGCGGCTTGATTTGCAGGTATGTTTTTTTCATGGTGTCATCCTCCTCTTCTCGGTGAGCGCGGATCAGCGCTCGCCGGCACGGCGCAGTTCATCGGAATTGAAACGCTTGGGATCGATGCGGCCCTCGTCGCCGGCCAGCCAGTCGGTCGGCTTGGCTTCCTGGGTCGAGTTCTCGGCCATGTAGCGATTGACCGTCAGATCCCAGGACATGAATTCCTGGCTGACGCAGGCACCGAGCTCGACTGCCGGATATATCGATGCTTCCATCACGCGCCAGAGCTTGCCCTGGGCGTCGTACTGGTCGGCGTTGAGCAGCATCCAGGTGTCCTCGTCGATGTAGAACTCGCGCTTGGCAAACATGTGGCGCATGCCGGCCTTGACCGTGGCTTCGACCTTCCAGACGCGGTGCAACTCGTAGCGGACCAGGTCGCGATTCGGATAAAGGCCGCCATAAACGTCCTTGGTCGGTCGCTTGGCGACGAACTTGAAACTGTTGTAGGGCACGTAGAGTTCCTGCTTGCCAATCAGCTTCCAGTCATAGCGGTCGAGTTGGCCGGCGAACATCGGATACTGGTCGGCGGTTTCGAGGTTCTCGTAGCCCGGAATCGGGTTGTCGTAGTCGAAGGCCGGCAGGCGACGCACACGACGCTGGCCGGGGAAGTACATCCAGGCGTCGTTGCCCTTGGTCATGAAGTAGTGCGCGAGAATCACCTCGCCGGTGCGCGAGGCCGGCGCGGTGGCGGTATTGAGGATCTTCATCTGCGCGTCGCCGGCTTCCTGCGGCGAATTGACCTTGGTCGAGGAAAACGGCATCAGGGTGACCTGATCCTGGGCAAGGCCGTAAAAGGTCCCGTCCGGATTCATGAAATTGGTCTGGTAGTACTCGAAACGGCCCTCGCCCTGCCAGCGCAGGCGGTGGTTCCAGACCGCTTCGGCGCCGTTCTTCGGAATCGGGAAGGGGAAGGCGCCGCCGAGTGCGGCGGCAAGGTTGTCCTTGCCGTCGGTAGTCAGTTTGGCCAGCGTCGCATTCTTCTTCGTCCGCTCGTTGATGATGTCCGGATAGCCGCAGGAACGGTGCGTCGGATAGACATCCATGCGGTAGCCCTTGCGCGTCTTGATCAGTTCGATCTGTCCGGCGGTCAGCTTGTCCTTGTACTTGTCGACGTTCGATGCATCGATCGCGAACAGGGGCTTCTCCGCGGCGAAGGGGTCAAGCCGCGGGTCGCCGAGTTTGTGCTTGCCCTTCGGCGTGCCGCCCTTGAATTCCGGGATGGTGCCATCCTTGTTGCCGGCGCGCTCGGCGCCGACCGGTGTCAGTTCCTTGCCGAGCTTGGCTGCCTCGGCTTCGGACACCGCAGCCTGGGCGCTGCCGGCCAAAAAGACCAGTACGGCGGCGGACACGGTTGATTGCAACATTTTGTGCTTCGACTTCATTTCACTCCCCCTCTTTATTGGTAGATCATTCAATTCTATAGCCCATTTTCTGCAAACGCCCGACGACGGACGTCCGCACTGCGGGAACATCATCGAGCGGATGTCCGCGCAGGCGGGCCACCTCGTCTCGCGTGTAAGGCGAAAAATCCGCTGGAACTGCTTTCTCACCAAGCGTCGTCACCATCCAGTTCAACAACTCCGCGGTGTCGCCATCGTTCAGCGACGATTGTGCCGTGCCCGGCACCTGAACCAGAAAAGCGCGCCCCTCGGGCAAACGCAGGAAATGCCCGATGCTGCCGCGCATGTCGGGGATGCCGCTGGTGGGGCTGCCGCTGCCATCGGGCTGATGACAGCCGGAGCAATGCAGCAGAAAGCTGATGCGCTGCCGTTCGCTGGCCATGGCCGCGGAGGCAAGCAATGCCGTGAGAGCTAAAGTCCATAAGCAGCGGTAGAGGCCTCTTGCCACGCCCTACTCCCCCACTTCCGCGAGCACGCGTTCGCGCTGCTGACGCACCGCGGACGGCGTCAGTGCCTTGCCCCGTGCCGCACTGAAAAGCTCCGCGGACATGGGCTGCGAAACGGCATTGAAAGTCGTGAGGACATAGCCCATGACTGCGGCGAGTTCTTCGTCGGACAAGCTTGCGGCCGGCATGTTGCCGTTGTACTTGACCCCTCGCGAGGTGATGGTGCCGACCATGCCGGAAACCAGCACCTGGGCCAGGTATTCACGCCCGCTTGCCGACTGCGCCCGCTTGGCCAGCACAGCGGTCAGCGGCGGTGCCAGTCCCTCGGCGCCATTGCCATCCGGTTGGTGACAGACCACGCAATGCGCCTCGTAGAGCCGGGCTCCATCGGCAGCCCGCAGCGGTCCGCTGGCCGCAAGCGTCAGCAAAACAAAGCTGCCCGCGAAAAAGGGTCTGCGTCCATGCATCTCAGCCCTTGATTTTCTCGGCTGTGCCGACGACCGCGGCGACGGTGCAGTGGTAGGAATTCGAACTATTGGCCATGCACCAGTTGATGTCGTTATGCACACCCATGCGGTAGCCCGGCCGCTCCCCTTCGTTGAAATTGCAGCCGCAGCGATTGCAGGTCACGCCGCCGCAGCAGTCGTTGTAGCTGATCAGGTAGTCCTTGCCGTCGTTGGGATTGTGGCAGGTGCCTACCCAGGTGACTTTCGAAACCTCGGTACCCGGCGGACAGGCTGAAATCGTGCCGCCGCAGCAGGTGCACAGGAAACCGTCCAGTGCGCAATAACGCCAGTACTCGCACGCGGTATCGTCGTTGCGCTTGTCCTTGGCCTTGGCCGCCTTGTCTGCCGCAATCGCCTTGCCAATCCGGTCGAAGGGCAACACCGGTAGCAGGATGGCCGTACCGACCAGCAGCTTGCCGAGCCGCGCAACTGCGCTGCGCCGTGATATCGACTGTGCCGCACGGCGGCTGCGAATCTCGAAGAAATTGTCAAACCATTGCATTTCCGTCTCCTTGCAATCCCGTCGAATCAGGCTTGCTGATCAATGTATTCCTGTACCGAAGCGACGCCCAGTTCCTTGGCGGCGAAAAGGCTTTCGAGCTGCTCCCTGGAATTGACCAGGCCCTTGCCGCGAACGCGGCCATCGTCACCGATCAATATGGCATAGGGCAGCTTGCCCACCTGAAAGGCCATGCCGAGTTCGGTCGACAGCACGTAAGGGAATTCGGTCAAGGTCGCCTTGCGATAAAACTCGGCATGCTCGGGACGGTCACCGTCGCTGGCGAGAATGACATCCAGCCACTTGGCTTCCACGTTCTTGATCGACTTGAGGACCGGCAACAGTTTCTTGCAGACGGGACACGTCGGCGACAGAAAGAACAGCAACTGGCTCTTCTTGTTGCCGGCAAGACCCACGCTCAAAGTACCGCCACCCAGCGACTCGAGATTGAACACCGGCGCCATGTCGCCGACTTTGGGACCGTGATCGAGCATCAGGGCGCCCATCGGGGCGACCCGCTCGTAGAGGATGCCGACCTGCCGTGCCAGCGCCAGCACAGCCAGCAGCAAGGCGAGCACGACGATCCAGAGAATGATATTCGAGACAACGAGCGCTTCAGTCATTGCTAATGGTTCCTCAAGGCATGCAGACGGGGACGATTGGCCATCAACTGATTGGCCGTGACGTAAAGCCCGAGCAAGCCCAGGGTTCCGCCGGCAACGCTCAGGTAGTCGATCCAGACCAGCGCGCGGGCCGCATCCTCGCGCAAGACGAGCAAGGCAGCGACCGCCAGCACGGCATTTCGCGTTGCCAAGCCCCAACTCAGCGTCTGATCGCCGACGTGTCCTCCGATGCTCCCGCAGCCGCAGTCGATTTCGGTCCGGCCGCGCAGCAGGTTGATGGCTACCGCCGCCGTCACCACCGACAGCAGTCCGATTGCCAACACCGCACCGGCGGTTCGTACCTGATCAAAGAGAACAAGAACACCCGCCGCCAGTTCCCACAAGGGCAGCAGGATGGCGGCCGGCCACGCCAGCACGTCTGGTAGCAGCCGGTAGTTCTCGACATTGGCCTGGAACAGATCCGGATCGCGCAGCTTTTGCCAGGCGCCGGTCAGGAATATGACCGAGAGAACGGC
>JANMTA010000226.1:0-1957 GCA_031389965.1 Betaproteobacteria bacterium | reverse complement strand
GCCGTCGCTGTCGTGCTTGATCTTCGGCCACATCAGGCCCGGCGTGTCCGTGATGCTCATGGTCGGGCCGAGGTCGATGCACATCTGCGACTTGGTCACCGCCGGCTCGTCACCGACGGCGGCGACGCGGCGCTTGAGCAGGGCGTTCATCAGGGTCGACTTGCCGACGTTGGGTATGCCCATGATCAGCATGCGCAGCGGCTTGATGCCGTCGTTGCGGTGCGGCGCCAGGCCTTTGCACAGGCTCGGCACGCGCGCCGCTTCGCCCGGCTTTTTGCTCGAAATCGCCACCGCCTTGACGCCCGGTTGACTGTTGTAATAGTCGAGCCAGGCCTGGGTCACCTGCGGGTCGGCGAGGTCGGACTTGTTCAGCAGCTTGAGGCAGGGGCGCTGGCGGTGCAGGCGCAGCTCGCGAATCATCGGGTTGCTGCTGGCCTCGGGCAGGCGCGCGTCGCAGACCTCGATCACCACGTCGGTCAGCGCCATGGTCTCGGCCGCCTTGCGGCGCGCGGAGGTCATGTGGCCGGGGAACCATTGTATGGTCATGGATGAGTCAGTTCAGGCAAGAGTCAATCGTTGGCGTCGGTAGCGACAATGTGCACTTCCTCCTCCGCCAGGCGCACAACCTGACCCGCCCGCAACTTGCAGCGGACGCGCGTTTCGACCGCGCCATCCACGGTCACGGCGCCCTCCGCGATCAGCGCCTTGGCCGCGCCGCCGGAAGGCGCCAGGCCCAGCAGCTTGAGGAGGACGTTGAGTTCGATGAACTCGCCCTGAAGTGGGAAGCGGTGAATGGTCAAGAATTCCTCCGAAGCCGCGGATTATAGCCGCCCGGTACCCGGCAAGCTCCACCGCAAACGCGCCCGGCGCCCGTAAAATATGCCCTGCACCGGATCGCGGGTTCGACAGGCGATACGTTCGACAAAACCAAACAACAATCCAATAGCAAGGGGACAGCAATGGCCGCAGGCAAATCGAAGATCATCTACACGCTTACCGACGAGGCGCCGCTGCTGGCGACGTATTCCTTCCTGCCCATCATCAAGGCGTTTGCCGCCCCCGCCGGGGTCGACGTCGTCGGCTGCGACATCTCGGTGGCGGCGCGAATCCTGGCCGAACTTTCCGACTACCTGACCGACGCACAAAAGGTCCCGAACACCCTGGCCGAACTGGGGCGACTGACGCAGGACCCCGCGACCAACATCATCAAGCTGCCCAATGTCAGCGCCTCGGTGCCGCAACTGATCGCGGCCGTCAAGGAATTGCAGGCACGCGGCTACAAGATCCCCGATTTCCCCGAGGAGGCAAAAACCGACGCAGAGAAGGCGCTCAAGGCCCGCTACTCGAAATGCATCGGCAGTTCGGTCAACCCGGTGCTGCGCGAAGGCAATTCCGACCGTCGCGCACCCAATGCCGTGAAGAACTATGCGCGCAAGAACCCGCATTCCATGGGCGAATGGAGCCAGGCCTCGCGCACCCACGTCTCGCACATGCACCACGGCGACTTCTACCACGGCGAAAAGTCGATGACGCTGGATCGCGCCCGCGACGTCAAGATGGAACTGATCACCAAGAGCGGCAAGACCATCGTCCTCAAGCCCAAGCTTTCCCTGCTGGCCGGCGAGGTGATCGACAGCATGTTCATGAGCAAGAAGGCGCTCTGCGAGTTCTACGAAAAGGAAATCGAAGACGCCTACAAGACCGGCGTGATGTTCTCGCTGCACGTCAAGGCGACCATGATGAAGGTCTCGCACCCGATCGTCTTCGGCCATTGCGTCAGGATTTTCTACAAGGACGCCTTCGCCAAGCACGGCAAGCTGTTCGACGAGATCGGCGTCAACGTCAATAACGGCATGGTCAATCTCTACGACAAGATCGCCACGCTGCCGGAATCCAAGCGCGAAGAAATCATGCATGACCTGCATGCCTGCCACGAGCATCGACCGGAGCTGGCGAT
>JANMTA010000219.1:0-5670 GCA_031389965.1 Betaproteobacteria bacterium | reverse complement strand
TCGATCGGCATGCTGCCCTCGGCCTCGCTCGACGCCAACAACAAGGGTCTGTACGAGCCTTCCCATGGCTCGGCGCCGGACATCGCCGGCAAGGGCGTGGCCAACCCTTTGGCGACAATTCTTTCCGTGGCCATGATGCTGCGCTACACTTTCGCCAACGAGCCGGCTGCAGGGCGCGTTGAGGGCGCCGTGAAGAAAGTTCTGGCGCAGGGTTTCCGTACCGGCGACATTTTTGAGCCGGGAATGAAGAAGGTCGGTACCCGGGAAATGGGCGACGCTGTTCTTGCGGCGCTGTAATTCGACAATGAGAGATTGATCATGAAGCGTGCAGGGCTGGTGGGTTGGCGTGGCATGGTGGGTTCGGTGCTCATGCAGCGAATGCGTGAGGAGAACGATTTCGCCCTCATCGAGCCGGTGTTTTTCACGACGTCGAATCCCGGCGGCAAGGCTCCGGAGTTCGCAACGGGCGCGCCGCCGCTCAAGGACGCGAGGAACATCGACGAACTAAAGACTCTGGACATCATCATCAGTTGTCAGGGCGGCGACTACACCAACGAGGTTTTTCCGAAGCTGCGCGAAGCCGGCTGGAAGGGACACTGGATCGATGCGGCCTCCAGCCTGCGCATGAAGGACGACTGCGTGATCATTCTCGACCCGGTGAACCTTGATGTGATCAAGGACAGCCTGGCCAAGGGCGGCCGCAACTGGATCGGCGGCAACTGCACCGTGAGCCTGATGATGATGGCCCTGGGCGGCCTGTTCAAAGCCGGGCTGATCGAGTGGATGACCTCCATGACCTACCAGGCGGCATCGGGGGCAGGGGCGCAGAACATGCGCGAGCTGCTGTCGCAGATGGGCGAGGCACATCGGGTGGTGAAGGGGCTGCTCGATGATCCCGCCTCTGCCATTCTCGAAATCGACCGCGAGGTCGCGGGCATCCTGCGCGACGACAGATTCCCCACGGCAAACTTCGGCGTGCCGCTGGCCGGTTCGCTGATACCGTGGATCGACAAGGATCTGGGCAACGGCCAGAGTCGCGAGGAATGGAAGGGGCAGGCCGAAACCAACAAGATTCTTGGCCGCACTGCTGCGCCGATTCCTGTCGACGGCCTCTGCGTGCGCATCGGCGCCATGCGTTGCCATTCCCAGGCACTCACCATCAAGCTGACCAGGGATGTCCCGCTGGACGAGGTCAATGCCATCCTGGCGGCTCACAACGACTGGGTCAAGGTAGTGCCGAACCAGCGCGAGATCACCTTAAGGGAACTGACGCCCACCGCCGTGACCGGGACCATGAACGTCCCCGTCGGTCGTCTGCGCAAACTCAGCATGGGGCCCGAGTATTTGTCGGCTTTTACCGTGGGTGATCAACTGCTTTGGGGCGCAGCGGAACCCTTGCGGCGGATGCTGCGCATTCTGTTGCATTGATGCTGCGCGACGGATGCGGCCTGAATGTGATAGTAAGGTTGAGCTTGCATCGCTAACACCATGATGTTATTTTAGTTACGGTCGCTGTGCTTAGCGCCGAAATTCGCAGGGGATACGATCCCCGCCTTCCGCGGGGCATAAAGCTGGATTTAGCTTCTACTGATTAAGTTGTTTTAGTTTCGGCCGCTACGCTTGACGCCGATAAATCCGGCGTTAGCCTCCACTAAAACAGGAGGTTTTGGTTCCGGCATAACGTCAATCAACCCGGCGTCAGCCTCTACTGAAACTTTGTTTCGATAACATGATTAAAAGTCCGTCGGGAGTCACAGTGCCCAATACTGCCAAGCGAAATCGTCTCAAGGCCACCGTTATCGCGGCGGCTATCGCCGTCCTGCCTTTGGCATCACATGCTGCCGGTTTGGGAAAGATTACCGTGCTCTCGGGTTTGGGGCAGCCGCTCAAGGCTGAACTAGAAGTTACCGCGAGTCGCGATGAGTTGCCTTCTCTTATGGCCAGAGTGGCTGCTGCCGAAGCCTTCCGCCAGGCTGGAATCGACTACTCGCCGATGTTGGTGACGTTGCGGTTTTCCCGTGAAGTCAAGGAGCGCGGTGGCCGTCGTTATCTCGAACTAAGTAGTGATCGCCCATTGAACGAGCCGTTCATCGACATGCTTGTCGAATTGAGCTGGGCTTCGGGGCGGCTGGTTCGCGAATACACTTTCCTGCTTGATCCGCCCGGTCTGGTGCCGAAAGCCGCACCTGCGCCGGTTGTGGCGCCTGAAGTGCGGACCGAGCCGGCGATGGCAAAGCCGGCGGAAAAGGCTCCTGCGACCATTCCCGCAGAAACCCGCCCGGTGGTAGAAAGCCCTCCTCCAGTAGCGGCAATGCAGCCACGTGAAAAACCTGCCGAAGCCGCCGCCGGAAGTTCTCGCACGGTGGTTTCAGGCGATACCCTGGGCAGGATTGCGGCGCAGACAAGGCCGGAAGGTGTCAGCCTCGATCAGATGCTGGTCGCACTGTTCCGCAGCAACAAGGATGCGTTTGTTGGCGACAACATGAATCGCCTCATGGCCGGCAAAATTCTTTCGATTCCGGATGCCGAGACGGCGAGTCGGGTTTCCGCCAGTGAGGCGCGTCAGGAGATAGTTGCCCAGGCGGCCGACTTCAACGCCTATCGCAACCGCCTGGCCGCTGCCGCAGCCACTGCCGAGCCGGCCAGGGATCCAGGCGCAAAGCAAGCTGTTAGCGGCAAGATCGCGCCGAGAGTGGAAGACGCGGCGCCTCAGGCGACGGGCAAGGACAAGCTGGAAGTGTCACGCACGGAAGCGGCGCGGGATGCCAAGGGCAAGCCCTTGCAGGGGCGCATTGCCTCTCTTGAGGAGGACCTGGTATCGCGCGACAGAGCACTCAAGGAAGCGGGCAGTCGCATTGCCGAACTGGAAAAAAATCTCGGTGACCTGAAGAAGCTTGCCGAGATGAAGAGTCAGGCCGGCGCTGATCTGCAAAAGCAGGCGCAGGCGGCCAAGCCTGCCCCTGCAGAGGCCAAAAAGCCCGATGTTCCAGCCCCGGCGCCCGCGGCCATGCCCGCAGAGGCACCCAAGGCGGCTGAACCGCCGAAGCCTGCAGAGGTCGCCAAGCCCGCAGACGCACCCACGCCAGCCGTAGCCGCGCCTGCCGGAGCGCCAAAGCCTGATGAAGCCGCCAAGCCGCCGCCCCCGAAGACGAAGGTGGTTGCTCCGCCCCCTCCGCCCGAGCCGAACTTCATCGAGGAAAATGCGCCGCTCGTATTTGGTGGCGGCGCCCTGCTGGTCCTGCTGTTCGGTTGGCTGGGTTTTTCGGCCTACCGCAAGAAGCGCGCGGCCGCGACTGAAGCCAATTCGCCTATTGCGGAGGCCGATCTTTCCGCGCATTCGGTGTTCAGCACGACCAGCATCGCACCTCCTCCGAGCGAGCAGGAAGCCAGCCAGTTCAGTTCTACCGGTATGGGCATGGCGGCGCATCAGGAGACCGTTGACCCGGTTGTCGAAGCGGACACCTTCCTTGCCTTCGGCCGTGACGCCCAGGCGGAAGAGATCCTGCTGGAGGCTCTCAAGACGGAACCGCAGCGCCAGGCGATCCATATGAAGCTGCTCAGCATTTATGCCGCGCGCAAGAGCACTTCCCGGTTTGAATCGGTGACAAAGGATCTTCGTGTCCTGACGGGTGGCGAAGGTGCAGACTGGGAGAAGGCGGTCGCAATGGGGGCCGCTCTCGATCCCGAAAACGCGCTTTACGCGTCTGCCTCATCGACGGCTCAGGCAGAGGCGCCTGCCGATGCCGCCATGACATCCACGACCATTCTTCGCTCGGCTACCGTTGTTATCGACCAGCCTCCGGCGCTTGCCGCGGAGGCCGCCCCTGCAGCCGAATCGGCCCTGGACTTTGATCTGGATATTGGCACTACTGGGGCGGAAAGTGCCGCAGCGGCCTCTGCCGCCCCGGCGGCCGAGCCCGAAGCTTCGGGGCTGGATTTTGATCTCGATCTGGGGGCGCCCACCGCCACACCATCAGCGGATTCGACCCCGCAGGCGGCGACCGCGAGTGCAGACGTTGTTCTCGACATCGACTTCGACATGCCCGCGAAGGAATCCGCGCCGCCTTCCGCGGCGAAGCTTGAGGCGCCGCCTGCCGTTGCGGCAGCTGACTCGGGCGGCATTGATTTCGATTTTGATCTGGGGACTTCGGATTCTGCGGCGCCTGCTCCCTTGCCCGAGATGTCGATCGATACTCCCGCTGCGGCGCCCGAGCCTGCACCGCTTGATCTCGGTGGAATCAGCCTAGAATTGGATGATACTCAGGCGATTCCGATCGCCACTGCCCGCGAGTCTGCTGCAGTCGACTTGCCGGACAATCCGGAGGTGGTCACCAAATTGGAACTGGCCGCAGCCTATGCGGAAATGGGTGACACCGACGGCGCCCGCGAACTGTTCCGGGAAGCACTGGCCGAAGGAAGCCCGGCGCAGCAGAAAGTGGCCCGCGCCAAACTTGACAGTCTCGGCTGATAGACCAGGTTCTCCCGGCGCTCGCGCGCCGGGAGCTGTCTTTCCGGTGAGGCGTCCGCATCCATCAAGCCTGATTCTGCTGGGCGCTGCCGTGCTCCTGGCGGCGGCCTCCCGTGATGGGATTTCCTTGTATTTCGGTTGTGCGGGGCTTGCTTTGGCGGCACTGATTGCGGCAGCATCGGATTTGCGCCTGCTCGTGCGACGCAGTCGCTGGCTGCTCCTGACCATGCTGGTGATGTTCGGCTGGATGACGCCGGGGACTCCGCTGCCGGGTATTCCCGGGGCGACTCGGGAGGGCTTGTTGCTGGCTGCCGACAACATTGCGCGCCTGCTGATCGCACTCGCCGCCCTGGCCATGCTGTTGAAGGCCTTGGATCCACCAAAACTGGTTGCCGGCATGCGCTCGCTGCTGGCTCCGATCGCCATGCTGGGGTTTCCCCGTGACCGGATTGCCGTACGCCTGGCGCTGACTCTGCAGGAGGTCGAGGCTTCGCGCAATGGCGGGAGCAATGTGGCGGCAATAATGGAGACCAGCCTTGTTCTTCCCGCCTTCGTTCTTGGCGCGACAGACGTCTTCCTTGGTGGTTTGAGCGCAGCCCTTGTGCTCGGCGCCCTGCTGACATGAGAATCGCCCTCGGGCTCGAATACGACGGATCTGGTTTCTGCGGCTGGCAGTCGCAGGTGGGCAGAGCAACTGCCGCCGGGCCGCCCCAGGAAAGTTGCGTGGCCCCCTTGGGGGGCGGCGCGCAGCGACGGGGGCTCATCAAAAGCGCGGTACAGGATGCCGTGGAAGCGGCGCTTTCCATGGTTGCCGACGCTCCGGTCCGGGTGGTCTGCGCCGGGCGCACCGATGCCGGCGTACATGCGCTGGCGCAGGTGGTGCATTTCGATACCGAAGCCGTGCGCCCGGATACGGCGTGGGTGCGCGGCGTCAATGCGCATCTGCCCGCCAGCATTGCCGTGCGCTGGGCGCAGCCGGTGCCGGCCGAGTTCCATGCGCGTTTTTCTGCGCGCGGCCGGTGCTATCGCTATGTGTTGCTCAACCGCGCGGAACGGCCCGGCCTCATGGCGCGTCGCGTCGGCTGGTTTCATCGTCCGCTGGATGCGAACCTCATGCGCGAGGCGGCAGGCCTGCTGCTCGGCGAGCATGATTTCTCCGCCTTCCGTGCCGTCGAATGCCAGGCCAAATCGCCGGTCAAGAC
>JANMTA010000215.1:0-3107 GCA_031389965.1 Betaproteobacteria bacterium | reverse complement strand
GCACAGCGACGGCTTCGACGATCCGAATCTGCCGGGCATGATGCTGACGACGATTGTCCTGCGCGCCGTGTCCTGCGGCACGGAGGTGCACATCGTGCAGGAAGGCATCCCCGAGGCGATCCCGACTGAGGCTTGCTACCTCGGCTGGCAGGAGTCGCTGCTGCTGCTGGCCCAGCTTGTCGAGGCGGAGATTCCGGGCTAAGGAGTTCGAGATGCCGATTACCCGAACATTCAAGTGCGGAAAGTCGCAAGCCGTGCGAATCCCCGTGAAGCTTGCCTATGACCGTTCGGTCATCGAGGTCGAGGTTGATCGTCAGGGTGATGAGATTCGCATTCGTCCCGTGCGTCGTTCGCTTGCAGGGGTGTTGAAGAAGTTCGCAGTTTTTTCGCCGGACTTCATGGATGAAGGCCGGAGGGGCTGAGAGCAAGACATGGAAAGACGAATCGTCATCATCGCCGGCCCCAACGGTGCGGGGAAGACCACTTTCGCGCGGGACTTCCTGCCGCAGGAAGCGCATTGCCCCGACTTCATCAATGCCGATCTGATCGCTGCGGGCTTGTCGCCTTTTCGGCCCGAGGCGATGGCCTTGCGTGCCGGACGGTTGATGCTGGAGGAAATTGCGGATCGGGTTCGGCGTGAAGAGAGCTTTGCCTTCGAAACGACGCTGTCCGGCCTGACTTATGCGCAGGCCATTCCGCGCTGGAGGAAAGCGGGCTACCATGTGAAGCTGATTTTCCTCTCGCTGCCCAGCGTCGATATGGCGGTGATGCGGGTGGCGGCAAGGGTGGCTCAAGGCGGTCATGATGTTCCGCACGACGTTATCCGGCGGCGCTTCGCTGCGGGCTTGCGGAATTTTCACGAGCGTTATCGGCAGTCGGTGGATGCCTGGATTCTGTATGACAACAGCGGCCCGGAGCCGCTGGTGCTTGATTCGGGAGGTGGCACATGAATGACCTTGCACGGTTTGACCTGCCCGACGATCCCGATATTCGGGGATCGTTGCCTGCCCTGCAGCGCGCCGCCCGCCACGCCCGCGAATTGGCCGAGCGCACCGGCACGCCGTGCTGGATCATGCGCGACGGCCGCATCGTCGATGCGATCAGCGGGCGCGAGGCGGTGTTGCCGGTAACCCCGGCGGCGCCTGAGTCCGCCGAATAGTCATGTCTCCGGCTCAGCCGGAGACGTTATCCCTTGCGGACGGCGTTGGCGGGACGGCGAGTCAGACCCGCTCGCAGGTCACGAATGCGTATCCGAGTCCCGTTTCGTCGCAGTGCGTTTCGCGCGCCGTTTCGCGCCACGCGCCGGGATCGCGCGGCGGAAACCAGGTGTCGCCCGCGTAATCGGCATCGATCTCGGTCAGTTGCAGGCGGTCGGCCAGCGCCAGCGCGCTCGTGTAAAGTTCCGCGCCGCCGATGACGAAGGCTTCGTCGCTCTGCGCCGCGGCGACGGCGGCGGGCAGCGAAGTGACGACCACGGCGCCTTCGGCGTGATAGCTGGCGTTGCGTGTGACGACGATGTTCTGCCGGCCCGGCAGGGGGCGAAATTTGTCCGGCAGGGATTCCCAGGTCTTGCGCCCCATGATCACGGTGCGCCCCATGGTCAGCGCCCTGAAGTGCTTGAGGTCCGCCGGCAGGTGCCAGGGCAGACGGTTGTCGAGGCCGATTACGCCATTTCTGGCAACGGCGGCGATCAGGGTCAGGATCGTCTTGGACATGGCAGGGCGTCAGGGCAGGAGCTTTTGATAAAGCTCGACATAGTGGCCGGCGGACTCCTGCCAGCTCGAGTCGCGCGCCATGCCGCGTCGTTGCAGCTTGCGCCATAACGCTGGCTCATGCCAGGCCGCGATGGCGCGCTGCGCGGCCTGCAGCAGGGCGTCCGCGGTGGCCGGACCGAAGACGAAGCCGTTGCCGTGCCGGGCGTCGGTGGCGTCGATTACGGTATCCGCCAGTCCGCCGGTGGCGCGCACCACGGGCGGCGTGCCATAGCGCAGGCTGTACATCTGGTTGAGGCCGCAGGGTTCGAAGCGCGAGGGCATCAGGAATATGTCGGCGCCGGCTTCGATGCGGTGCGCCAGCGCTTCGTCGAAGCCGATGACGACCGCGCATTGCGCCTTGTGCTTGCGGGCCAGCGCTTTCCAGGCGTGCTCCAGCTCATGGGCGCCGCTGCCGAGAATCACCAGCTGCGCCGGCAGGCCTAGCAGCCGCGGCGCCGCGTCGAGCAGCAGGTCGAGCCCTTTCTGTTCCGTGAACCGGCTGACCACGGCCAGCAGTGGCAGTTCGTCGCGCTGCTCGAGCCCGAGTTCCTGTTGCAGCGCGGCCTTGTTGGCTGCCTTGGGTTCGAGGCGGCTGCTGCTGTAGGTCTGGTGCAGGTGGCGATCGGTGGCCGGGTTCCATTCCCGGGTATCGATGCCGTTGAGGATGCCGGACAGGTCGCGCGCGCGGCGCCGCAACAGGCCGGCCATGCCCATGCCTTCCTCATCGGTCTGGATTTCGCGGGCGTAGGTCGGGCTCACCGTGGTGATGGCATCGGCATGCTGGAGGCCGGCCTTGAGGAAGGACAGATAGCCGTAATATTCGACGCCGTCGATGCTCCAGGCCGCGTCCGGCAATCCCAGCTCGAACAGCGAGGCGTGGTCGAACAAGCCCTGGAAGGCCAGGTTGTGCAGGGTGAACAGGGATTTCGCCTGGCGCCCCGGCAGATAGTGCAGATAGGCGGCGGCGAGCCCGGTTTGCCAGTCATGGCAGTGTACGATGTCGGGCTGCCAGTCGACCGTGCTGGATTGCGAGCCGAGCCATGCGGCGACGCGCGACAGCAGGCCGAAGCGCAGATGGTTGTCGAGCCAGTCGCGGCCTTCGGGGCCGAGGTAGGGGTTGCCGGGACGGGCGAAGTAGGGCGGGTAGTCGAGCAGCAGCAGGGGTGTGCCGTCGGGCGCGACGGCTTCGCGCAAGCCCGGAGTCGGCAGCAGGCCGCCCAGCCAGTGCGGTCGCGCGATCTCTGCGGCGTCGGGAAAACTTTTCAGCAGCGCCGGATAGGCCGGCACCAGAACGCGAACGTCATGGCCCAGTGCGCGCAGGGCCGCCGGCAATGCGCCGGCGACGTCGCCGAG
>JANMTA010000210.1:0-5457 GCA_031389965.1 Betaproteobacteria bacterium | reverse complement strand
TGCGGCAGCCAGATGTCGACCATGATCTCGGGCCGGCTGGCGGCGGGGAAAAACTGCTTCTGCACGCCCTTGTTGAAGGCCACCAGCGACAGCACGAAGAGGCCGAGCGTGGCCAAGATCACCAGCCAGCGATGGCGCAGGCACCACTCGACGAGGGTACGGAAACGACGATAGAAAGGGGAATCGTAGACGTCACCGCCATGCTTCTCGCCGATCGCGCGCAGCCTGGCCGGATCGAGCAGCTTGTAGCCAAGCCAGGGCGTGAACACCACGGCGACGAGCCAGGACATCAGCAGGGCGATGGTGACCACCTGGAAGATGGAAATGGTGTACTCGCCGGCACCGGATTTGGCGAAGCCGACCGGGGTGAAGCCTGCCGCCGTGATCAGCGTGCCAGTCAGCATCGGGAAGGCGGTCGAGGTGTAGGCGAAGGTGGCCGCCTTGAAGCGGTCCCAGCCCTGCTCCATTTTCACCACCATCATTTCCGCGGCGATGATCGCGTCGTCGACCAGCAGGCCCAGCGCGATCACCAGTGCACCCAGGGAAATGCGCTGCAGGTCGATGCCGAAGATTTTCATGGCGATGAAGGTCAGCGCCAGCACCAGCGGGATCGACAAGGCCACCACGGTGCCCGTGCGCCAGCCCAGGCTGAGGAAGGACACGGCGAGCACGATGAGCACCGCTTCGCCCAGGGTGCGCACAAACAGGTTGAGCGAGGTCTTGACGACCTGCGGCTGGTCGGCCACCACGTGCACATCCATGCCCAGCGGCAGGTCCTCGCGCAGGCGGGCCATGGCCGCGCTGAGCTTTTCGCCGAGGTCGATGACATTGCCGCCCTTGGCCATGACGATGCCGAGGCCGATGGCGTCGCGCCCCGCCACGCGCATGCGCGGCTGCGGCGGATCGGCGAGTCCGCGCGTGACCCGCGCGATGTCGCCCAGGCGGAAGCTGCGTCCGCCCACCGCCAGCGTGGCTTCGCGCAGCGCGTCGACGCTGTCGAAGGGACCGGAGACGCGCAGGCGTACGCGATCGGTCGCGGTTTCGACCTGCCCGGCCGGCGCCACGGCGTTCTGCCGCTGCAGGGCATCGAACACCTGGCTCGGCACCAGACCCATGGCGGCGAGGCGGGCCGGACTGACATCGATGTAGATCTTTTCGTCCTGCACGCCGATCAGTTCGATCTTCTTCACATCCTCCACGCGGCGCAGTTCGCGCGCCAGGCGGTCGGCCTCGCGGCGCAAATCGCCCATGCTGTAACCGGTCTTGTCGTCCTTCGCGGTCAGGGCGAAGATCTTGATCTGGATATCGCCGAACTCGTCGTTGGGGAAGGGACCCTGGACGCCGGGAGGCAACGTGTGATGGATATCGTCGAGCTTCTTGCGCACCTGGCGCCAGGCTTCCGGCACCTCGGTCTTGGGCGTGTAGTCCTTGAGCAGGACGATGGTCAGCGATTCGCCCGGTCTGGATGCCGTGCGCAATACATCGACCCAGGGCGTCTCGGCGAGTTTCTTCTCGATGCGCTCGGTAAGCTGCTGCTCGACCTGTTGCGCGCTGGCCCCGGGCCATAGCGTGCGCACCACCATGACCTTGAAGGTGAAGTCGGGATCTTCTGCGCGACCGAGCTGAAAGTAGGAAACGACGCCCCCGATCATGAAGACGATGATCATGTAGAGCACCATCTGCTGATGCCGCAGCGCCCACTCGGAAAGATTGGGTGGCTTCACTTGCTGGTCACCTGCGGCGACACGCGAACCTTCTCGCCGATCGTGAGCAGATTCACACCGGCGGCAACGATCTGCTCGCCTCCTGCAAGTCCACCCGTCACCACGGCACCGCTGTCGGTATAGGCCGATATGCTCACCGGCTGCAGTTTTACCGTATTGTCAGCGCCGACTATCCACACCGCCGGCTGGTTTCCCTGCTGGAAAATTGCCGTCAGCGGCACCATCAGTTTCGTTGCGCCGGCCGCGCCGGTCGGGAAGCGCACGGTCGCCGTCATGCCAATGGGCAGCAGCGGGTCGGCGTCCTTGAGGCTGACCCGCGCGGCGAAAGTGCGGGTCACCGGATCGGCTACCGGCGAGACTTCCCGCAGCCGCCCCGTCAGCGGCTTTGCCGCCGCACCCTGCGCAGCCCAGAAGCTGACTTCGGCCGCCTGTCCCAGTTTGAAGGCGCTCACTTCGCTCTCCGGCAACGCGATGGCGATTTCACGCTCGCCGTCGGGCGCCAGGCGGAACACCGGCTGCCCGACGCTGACCACCTGCCCCGGCTCGGCCAGCACCTGGCCGATGACGCCGTTGCGGTCGGCCACCAGAGTCGTGTAGCTCGCCTGGTTCTTTGCCAGCATGGCCTGCGCCTCCGCCGCCTTGAAGGCGGTTTCGCGCGCGTCGAGGGCCGAGGCGCTGATGTAGTTCTTCGCCTTGAGGTCGCGGTAGCGCGCCAGGTCGGCCGCCGCCAGCGCCCGCTGCGCCTCGGCTTGTGTCAGCTGCAGCCCGGCATCGCTCGGATCGAGCCGCGCCAGCACCTGGCCGGCCTTGACCGCCTGGCCCAGATCGGCGCGCCGCTCGACGATCTTGCCGGCGACGCGAAAGCCCAGCGTGGTCTCGATCCGCGCGCGCACTTCGCCGCTGTAGCTGCGCTGCGCGCCAGCGGTCGCCGTATCACCAGCGCCGACTTTCAAGGTGCGTACCAGCTTGGGTGCGGCCGGCGGTGGCGGCGCTTCGCTACAGGCGGCCAGCAGGAACGACAGCAGGAAGAATGGGGCCAGTTTCATGCGGCGTCTCCAGATGCGGCGGATATCGTCAGCCCGCGCAGGGCCAGATCGAGATGGGTTTCCAGATAGACCTGCGGATCGTGCGCGGTGCCGCAGCAGGCGCCCAGCGAATAGCGCCAGATCACCATCATCAGAACCGGCGCGAAGATCACGTCGATCGCCGTTTCGACGTCGACGGCGCGGAATTCGCCGGAAGCGATGCCCCGCTGCAGAGTGCGCCGCATCAGGTCGCGGCCGCGCATGATCACCGCATCGTGGTAGTAGGCGGCCAGTTCTGGAAAGTTGCGCGCCTCGCTGATCATCAGCTTGGGCACGCCGCCCAGGTGCGTGTTGCCGATGCGCTGCCACCACTCGTTGATCAGCAGGCGCAGGAGTTCACCGGCGCGGCCCTTGAAACCGTCGATAATCCCGGCGCCCTGCTCCAGAATCGGCACGATGCCTTCCTGGATCACGGCCTTGAACAGGGCTTCCTTGCTGTCGAAATAGAGATATAGCGTGCCCTTCGACACGCCGGCGCTCGCCGCAACGTCATCCAGCCGGGTACCGGCGAAACCCTTTTCGACAAAAAGTTCCAAGGCGGCCGCCATGAGTTCGGCGGGACGCGCCTCCTTGCGACGCTGGCGGAGATGGGGATGAGGGTAGGCAATTGCTTCCAAGAGGGCAACCTTAATTACTGACTAGTCAGTCAGTATAACGGCAGGCTGATTGCCGTCAAGCCTTCCGTATGGGCCGAGGGTTCGTTGACGCTATTGGCGCATGTTGCTTGGCGGGAATGAAAGCCCTTGAATTATGGTGTCAGTTTTGATACCATTTCTCCATGAAGATAGTAGTTGATACAAATGTATTTCTTGGCGCTTGTTTGGGCACGGGCGCGGCAAATGCAGTCATTGCCGCCTGCCTGAAGGGTCAATGTGTGCCCTTGATGGGAAACGCACTGTTCAACGAATATGAGGATGTTTGCGGCCGTAACGACTTGTTTGAAAACTGCAAGCTGAGCAGCGCGGAACGCGTCGAATTGCTGGACGTGTTTTTTTCCTGCTGCGAATGGACGCGGGTCTATTACGCGTGGCGGCCCAATCTGCCGGATGAGGCCGACAACCATCTGGTCGAACTGGCAGTGGCTGGCGGAGCAGACTTTATCGTGACGCGAAATCTACGCCATCTGAAGAATATGGAATTACGTTTTCCTCAGTTGCGGATCGCGTCTCCCGAAACTTTCCTGAAGGAGATGTGACATGGCAGCACTTACCGTCCGCTTGCCCGACGAAAAACACCTGCGACTGAAGGCCCTGGCAAAAAGTCGTGGCACGCCGCTGAATCGTTTGATTGACGAGATGACAACCTTGATGCTGGCGGAGTTTGACGCGGAAACCCGATTTCGTCTGCGTGCCGGGCGCGGTGCCGGAAAGATCGAGCGTGGATTGGATTTACTTAAAAAAGCCGCAGGCTGAAGCCGATCCAGGTTCATTTCTGCATTCGAGCGGACGACTCTTGGGAATCCGCGTACAAGATTCCGGCAGAGAAAAGCGTAATGGCGGCTAACGCGGTAAAGTTTGACTCCCGAGTCGCGTGCATTGCCGCATGCCAAGCCGCAAACGGCTGTGCCGTTGAGCCTGTTTAGCTCACCCGAGATCCGAGGAAGGAAGCCCCATGCGCATCGAAGAAGAGCTCAAGCTCGATTTTCAGGACGTCCTGATACGCCCCAAGCGCTCGACGCTGACCTCGCGTTCCGAGGTCGATATTTCGCGCGAGTTCGTCTTCCGCCATTCCGGGCGCCGCTATCACGGCGTGCCGATCATTGCCGCCAACATGGACACCGTCGGCACCTTCGAAATGGCGCGCGCGCTGGCCGGCCACGATCTGGCGACGGCATTGCACAAGCACTACGAGGAAAGCGAACTGGTCGCCTATTTCCAGGCGCTGCCGGAAACCGCGACAACGTTCTACTCGATGGGCATCACGCGCGAGGACTACGACAAGTTCTGCCGCGTCAAGCAGCAGGCCGGCGATGCGATTGCCCATGTCTGCGTCGATGTCGCCAACGGCTACACCAAGTCCTTCATCGAGTTCCTGCAGCGCCTGCGCCAGGCCTGGCCCGACATCACGATCATGGCCGGCAATGTCGTCACCGGCGAGATGGCCGAAGAACTGATCCTCGACGGCGCCGACATCGTCAAGGTCGGCATCGGCCCCGGCTCGGTATGCACCACGCGCAAGATGACCGGCATCGGCTATCCGCAGCTCTCCGCCATCATCGAATGTGCCGACGCCGCCCACGGCCTGGGCGGCCTGATCTGCGCCGACGGCGGCTGCACCTCGCCCGGTGACCTGGCCAAGGCCTTCGGCGGCGGCGCCGACTTCGTCATGCTCGGCGGCATGCTCGCCGGCCACGACGAATGCATGGGCGAGATCACCGAACAGGACGGTGAGCGCAAGGTGCGCTTCTACGGCATGAGCTCGCGCGCGGCGATGGACAAGCATGCCGGCGGCGTTGCCAACTACCGCGCCGCCGAGGGCAAGGAAGTGCTGCTCGGCCATCGCGGCCCGGTGGACAGCACGCTGCAGGAAATTCTCGGCGGCGTGCGCTCGGCCTGCACCTACGTCGGCGCGCACAAGCTGCGCGAATTGTCCAAACGCACCACTTTCATCCGCGTCGCGCGGCAATTAAACGAAGTCTTCGGCCAGTC
>JANMTA010000185.1:0-1528 GCA_031389965.1 Betaproteobacteria bacterium | reverse complement strand
GCTTCGCCGGCGGCCAGTCGATCGAATGTGCCGAAAATCAGCGGGTGACGCTCGCGCGGGGCGATGGTGCGGACATCGACGGTGGTCTTGTAGCTCTGTGGCGTGGTCATGGTCTTGCTCCTTTGTTGGCGCGGTTGAATTGCGGATATGGACTGCGGAAAACGCGGACTGTTATTCGGGTTCCCAGCCGAAATGCTGCTTGCTGGCTTCATCCATCATCGCGGGGTTCCAGGGCGGTTCCCAGACCAGGCTGACCTCGACCTTCACCGTGTCCGGCAGGCCTTTGGCCAGCGCGGCGTGGACGTCTTCCATGATCATCTCGCCCATCGGGCAGGCCGGCGAGGTCATGGTCATCTCGATCACCACGCGCTCCGCGGCGGCCTCGATGCGATACACCAGGCCGAGCGCGACGATGTTCATGCCCACCTCGGGGTCGATCACCTGGCGCAGGATGTCGCGAATCTGTTGCTCGTCGGGACGGTGACCCGGAGGGGCCGCGGCGGCTTCGGTCGTCATGGTTTTTTAAAGCAGTAAAATAAATACAGCTTCATGCTACCACCCTGTTTTTTGTAAAGCAATATCTTTTTTACTGCTTATGAGCGTAAACTGCAAAACATGAAACTCACCACCTTTTCCGACTACACCCTGCGCGTGCTGATGTACCTCGCGCTGAACCGCGAGCGGCTCGCCACGATTCCCGAGATCGCTGCCGCCTACAACATCTCGGAGAACCACTTGATGAAAGTGGTGCATCAGCTGGCACGCTCGGGCGTCATCGAATCGGTGCGCGGCAAGGGCGGCGGCATCCGCCTCGCGCGCGAACCCGAGGCCATCCGCCTGGGACAGATCGTGCGCGCCAGCGAAGGCAGCGCGCCGATCGTCGAATGTCTCTCCGGCGAAGCCGCGACCTGCCGCATCGCACCGGCCTGCCGCCTGACGGCCGTGCTGGTGCGCGCCTTCGACGCGCTCTATGCGGCGCTCGACGACTACACCCTGGCCGACCTGGTGCATGCCCCGCGTGGCCTGAAGGCGCTGCTGCTGCGCAGTTAGCCAACAGCGAGCCAACAGCGAGCCAACAGCGCTGCGCTGAATGGTGCCGGCTCTGGCCAGAGTGGGCGCTCGGCGCAAGTCCAGGCGATCCTGCGCGTGTTACTGGCTGTGTGCCGCCTCGCGCAGGCGGAAGGAATCGTGACAGGAAACGCAGTGCTTCATGGTCAACGACAGCTTTTCAAGCGTCGCATTTGGACTGCGATTCGCGCTCGCATCCGCGGCAATGGCTTCAAAATCTTCGTGCACCAGGGCTGACAATTCACGGAACCTGACAGCGGAAACTGTCGGAAACATCAGGTAGGTCTGGAAGATACTGATGGTGCCAAGTGACTGCGCCCGTGCCGCGACGGCCGTCATGTCTCCCTTGGCCAGGGCCGCAAAAATTTCCTGCAGGCCTTTCAGGTACTCGCGCATGTCGCCGAGCATCGCCGTCTTTTCGTTGGGGCGCAGGACCACCGGTGTCCGCCGGTCTTCGTCC
>JANMTA010000161.1:0-5719 GCA_031389965.1 Betaproteobacteria bacterium | reverse complement strand
GTTTTCTTCCTCGATGGTGGCGCGGTCATTGGGGTCGGCTTCGGCCTCGCCGTCGCGCAGGTGGTCGATCGTCATGCTGGCGTTGTCGAGCAGATCCTGGCGCTGCTTGCTCAGCAGATCACGGAAGAAGCGCAGCTGTGCAGCATTCATGTAGGAACTGCCGGGCATGGCCAGCAGGGCTTTTTCGCTGAGTAACTTGGTTGTATTGGGCATCGCATGTTTCCTGTTGCGAATCGGAACGAGTTCGTTCATTGGCCGGGGGCCGATACTCGCTACTCTATCGAAAGACGAGGCGCGCGTCAGGGAAATTGTCAATCGCGGGATCGGTACGGGAAAATGCCGTTTTCGCGGGCCGTCATTGCCCAGGCCGGGGGGTCTTGCAGCCGGCGGTCCGGCCCCGGCTTGCCAGGTGGAATCCTGTCAGCAGGGGACGAACCAGCGGTGTCCGTCGGCGCAAAGTTCGCGCAGGGGATGGCCGTAGAGTCGCGTCAGGTTTGTCGCGTTGATCACTTCGGCGGCCGGCCCGGCCAACCACTTGCCGTCGCCGAACAGCAGCAGGGCCTGGCGGCAGTAGCGGGCGGCGAAACCGGGGTCGTGCAACACGGCGACGATGGCAGCACCCTTGCTTGCGCGCCGGGCGAACATTTCCATCACCGCCACCTGATGCGACAGATCGAGATGGGTCAGCGGTTCGTCGAGCAGGAATAGCTGCGGCTCCTGGGTCAGCAACTGCGCCACGGCCAGGCGCTGGCGCTCACCGCCCGACAGCGTTTGTACTTCGCGCTCGGCGAAGCCGCCCAGATCAAGTTCATTGAGCGCGGCTTCAGCGATGCGACGGTCAGCGGCCGATTCCCAATCCCAGCGGCCCAGGTGGGGATGGCGACCGACCAGCACGGTCTCCATGACAGTGGAGGCAAAGGGGTCGAACTGGTGCTGCGACAGATAGCCGCGGACGCGGGCCATTGCCCGCAAACCCTCGCGCGGGCTGACGTGCGGCAGCATCAGGCCGGCGATGCTCAGATCCCCGTCTTGTTGGGTCCGAAATCCGGCCAAGGTGGCGAGCAGGGTCGATTTGCCGACGCCGTTACGCCCGAGAATGGCCCACGACTCTTCGGCGTCGACGCGCCAATCCAGATTGCGGCAGACCCGATGGCCGCCGATTTCGACCTCCAACTGCCTGGCTTCCAGCAAAGGTGTATTCATGGCGGACTCACTGGCGCTCGTTCGGCTGGCGTCCGAGCAGGAACAGAAACACCGGTACGCCGAGCAGCGCGGTCAGCACGCCCACGGGCAACTGCTGCGGGGCGATCACGGTGCGCGCCAGCGTGTCGGCCAGCAGCAGCAGGCTGCCGCCGAAAAGTGCGGAGGCCGGCAGCAGCAGGCGCTGGTCGTTGCCCCAGCCCAGCCGGATCATCGCCAGGCGGACCAGATGCGGTACCACCAGGCCGATGAAGCCGATGCTTCCCGCCGTGGTGACTGCAACGGCGGTGAGCAAGGAGGCCAGCACATAGATGCCGAACTTGACGCGGTCGACCGACACGCCAAGCGCCTGGGCGAGGGTGTCGCCGCGCGCCAGCAGATTCAGCTCGCGGGAAAAAGGCAGCATGGTCACCAGCCCCAGCGCCAGTACTGCCAGGGCCGGCCACGGGCTGCTGGAATGTCCCAGATCGCCCATGAGCCAGAACAGCATGCCGCGCAATTCCTCCTCGGGTGCAATGGACATGATCAGCGCCACCACCGCGCCGCAGCCCGACGCGACGATGACCCCGGTAAGCAGCAGACGGGTGCGGGTCCAGCTGCTGTCGCCGTGGGCCAGGCCGAATACCACCAGCATCGCGGCAAAGGCGCCGGCAAAGGCGAACAGGTTGATGAAAGCCAGCGCCAGACCGGCGAGCATGGCCGACAGCGCGCCGACCGCCGCGCCGCCCGAAATCCCCAGCACGTAGGGATCGGCCAGCGGATTTCGCAACAGCACCTGCATCAGCGCGCCGGCCAGTGCCAGCAGGCCGCCGCAGGCGAAGGCCGCCAGCGCGCGCGGCAGGCGCAGGCCGCGGATGACCTCGACCGCGAGGCCGTCACCGCTGCCGCTGATGGCACGGAGGACATCAGCGAGGGCGATCGTCATGCTGCCCGCCGCCAGCGCCACGAACAGGCTCAGCACTGCCAGGCCGACCAGAGCGGCAAGGACCAGCAGGGCGCGGCGGCGGGTGGGCATGGGGGACTAAAAGTCGAAGCGTCCGGAAACGAAGAAGCTGCGAGGATCGGTCGGGTAGTAATAGGTGTCGTTGAAGAAGGCGGAGTATCCGGCGATAGCCGAATATTTCTTGTCCAGCGCGTTGATGAGCTTGGCCGTGATTTTCCATGGTTTGAGATTCCACACGGCTTGCAGGTCGAGCGTCGTGTAACTGGAAAGCATCCCCTGGGCATTGGCGAAGTCGCTGCCGTAACGACGCTCGCCGACGTACCGCGCTGCCGCGGAATAGCTTCCGCTGCTGCCGGCATTCCATGTCAGCTGGGCGCTGGCGAGGTTGCGCGGCACCAGTGGGACGGAGTTTCCGGAATAAACGCCATTGCGGAATTCGGCGTCCGTATAGGCATAGGACAGCCGGGCTTGCAGGCTTTCGGCAATCTTCCAGTCGGCTTCCAGTTCGGCTCCGTTGCGGCGCGTCGGCGAGAAGTTGGTATTGGCGCCCAGGGCGTCGTCGTAACCGATTTCGTCGTCCAGATCCAGCTGGTAAACAGAGGCGCGGATAATTGCCGGACCGACCGCGATGCTGCCGCCGATCTCGTTGGTCGTGCCGTGTTGCGGCTTGAGGTTGCCGGCAAACACCGGTGCGAAAAGAATCGGATCGAAGCCGAAGAGTTCATCGACGTTGGGAAAGCGGAAGCTGGTGCCGGTTTTTCCATAAACGCGCCAGTCGTCCCTGACGTAGGTCAGACCCAGGTCGTAGGCAATTTTCGTCCGGGTAGCGTGGCCTGACACGGCCGGGCTGAAAAACGGCGCATAGGCATCCTGGCGGGCTGTCTGTTTCATGCGCTGGGTACGGCTGCCCAGGGTGAGGCTCAGGTTCTGCGTAAATTTCGTGATGTTCTGCAGGTAGAAGGCGGAGCTTTCCTGTGAGGCGTGCTGGTTGGCAAACCCGGTGTTGTCCGCTGTGACCTCGCTGTCGTAGTAGTCGAAGCCGACCACGGTTTCGCTGGGCAGGGAGCCAAGATCGTGACGCCAGCGCAGGCGTGGGGTGAAGGAGGTGGTGTCGCGGGTACGGTCGCTGGCCGACGCGCCAAAGGCGGAAAAGTACTTCGCATCGAGTTCCTGATGGTCCTGTGCAAGCTCCGCCTCGAGGGTGAGGCGATCGTTCAGGCGGTAGGAAGCGCCGGGACGAACGCGGTAGCCGTTGCGGTTTTCCTTGTTGAGCGGGTTTCGCGTGCTGGTCGGATCGTTGCGATAGGCGGTGCTGAAAATGGCGCCGGGCTGCCCGGCGGATTCCTTGTAGCTGGCAAAGTCAGCGAAGACTTCGCCGCGCTCCAGCAGCCAGCCGACACGCCCGCTGGCGGCTTGCTGATCCTGCTGGCCGTTGTCGCGATAGCCATTGGCGTCGGCATAACTCGCGAAGAGGTTGTAGTAGGCCTTGTCGTTGCCATTGGCGAGTTGGACGTTGGCGCCCTTGTAGCCATGGCTGCCCAGCGTGGCCGTCACGGCGGCCCTGGCGCGGCCCGACTTGTCGGTGATGATGTTGATGACGCCACCGGTCGCGCCGTCGCCGTAGAGCACGGCGCCCGAGCCGCGGATGATCTCGATCCGCTCCACGCTTTCCAGCGGGATGGACGACCAGATGATGGCACCCAGGTCGACCGGATTGAGGCGCAGGCCGTCGACCATGATCAGCGTGTTGCTGGTGGCGGTGGAGCCGAAACCGCGGATGTCGACCGTGGCGTCCCTGCCCATTGCGCCGCCAAGCTGGCGCACGTCCACCCCGGCCCGGGTGCTGAGCACGTCCGGCAGGTTCGTGGCCGGTGTGTTGCGGATGTCCTGGCGGGTAATCACGCTGATGTTGGCGGCCACGCCCGGGTCGACTTCGTTGAAGCGGGTGGCGGTGACGACGACGGCCGCGAGATCTTCCGCGGCGAGGGAAAGACAAGGGAAAGCAAGGATTGCCGCGCAGGCGGCGATGGCGAAACGACGGACCATGAAAGTAACTCCCGAAACTCCGGCGAGCGTCCCCGCAGCCGGTAGGTGGCAATTGAATGTCTGGGAGGTGAGGGTGATGGACGGGGTGGACACAAACCCCCGGCACGCCGCAACCCCGCAACGCATTCGCTGGTTTGTCCCTGGCCGGTCTCCGGGCTTGGAAGTCTTGGTTCATCGCCTTCCCGGGGGTGACCCAGTGGCTTCTTGATGAACCCGCACTTCCTTACCGTTGCGGGGGCAGCGCCGGAATTGACTGATGAGGTCTCACCGGCTTCCCGTTTCACCCGGCATGGAAAACCATGCACGGGCACCACGAACGGGGCGGAGTATAGCAAAGCCTTGGCGTGTTCGAGGGATTCCGGCCGCGTACTGAATTTGCCGGGTTTATTCATTCATCAGCCAGACTGTTCATGCCGACAGGCTGCTATCGAGGTGAGACTTGATTCGTGTCAAGGAGGCGGGAGGTTTGTGGGAGCAATCTGGCGACCATTGTAATAAGATGGTTTTTTTGCTCGCGTAGTACGGAATTACTCAGGGATCACTCAAAAGGAGAGAAGGATGAAACGGAAGTTACTCGGACTGTTTGCTGTTTCCGCCATTGCCGGTGCCATGGGCAGTGTTTTCGCTCAAGAGGCCGCACCGACGCTGACCGCTGCCGAAAAAGAGACGGCCAAGAAGATTTACTTCGAGCGTTGCGCGGGCTGCCACGGCGTGCTGCGCAAGGGCGCTACCGGCAAGAACCTCGAGCCGCACTGGACCAAGACCGACAAGGATGGTGTGAAGACCGAAGGCGGCACGATCAAGCTCGGCCAGAATCGTCTGGAAAAGATCATCGGCTACGGCACCGACGGCGGCATGGTGAACTTCGACGACATCATGACCAAGGAAGAAATCACCCTGATGTCCAAGTACATCCAGATGACGCCGGATGTGCCGCCCGAGTACAGCTTCAAGGACACCATGGATTCATGGAAGGTCATCGTGCCGGTCAAGGATCGCCCGACCAGGCAGATGAACAAGTACAACCTGAAGAACTTCTTCTCTGTCACCCTGCGCGATACCGGCGAAGTGGCGCTGATCGACGGCGACACCAAGGACATCCGCAGCATCGTCAAGACCGGCTACGCGGTGCACATTTCGCGTCTGTCGAAGTCGGGTCGCTACGTGTACGTGATTGGCCGCGACGGTCGTCTGTCGCTGATCGACCTCTGGATGGAGAAACCTGCCGTGGTGGCGGAACTGAAGATCGGTTTCGACGCCCGTTCGGTGGATACCTCCAAATTCAAGGGCTTTGAAGACAAGTACGCGATTGCCGGTTCCTACTGGCCGCCCCAGTACGTGATCATGGACGGCGATACGCTGAAGCCGCTCAAGGTGGTTTCCACGCGTGGCATGACGGTGGATGGCGAGTATCACCCCGAGCCGCGCGTGGCCTCGATTGTCGCGTCGGAGATCAAGCCTGAGTGGGTGGTCAACATCAAGGAAACCGGCCAGATCCTGCTGGTGGACTACTCTGACCTGAAGAATCTG
>JANMTA010000160.1:0-8389 GCA_031389965.1 Betaproteobacteria bacterium | reverse complement strand
GGAGTCGAGCTCCAGTGCAGCTTCTCCCGCAGCATGGCGAAATAGCTGTAACCGGGTGGATGCAGCAAGGTGATGTTGTGGCGCGAGCGCGCCATGCGCACGACGTCGCCGGCACGGGCATCGAAGCGCGTCTGGCCATCGAAATGAACCCGCGCATCGTGGGGCGGCAACAGGGCGATATCGATCGTGCTGCTGTCGCTGACGGTGATCGGCCGGTTCGAAAGGGCATGCGGACACAGCGGCACGATGGCGATGCCTGGCACCGAGGGATGAAGAATGGGACCGTTGGCGGAAAGCGCGTAGGCGGTGGATCCGGTCGGGGTGGACACGATCAGGCCGTCCGCACGCAGAACGTGAATCAATTCGCCATCGACTTTCACTTCCAGCTCGATCATGCGACCGATGTCGCCCTTATTGACCACCACGTCGTTCAACGCCAGCGTCTGATAGGCCGGCTCGCCGTCGCGCCGTACTTCGGCGTCAAGCAGAAACCTTTTCTCGCGGGAGAACCTGCCCTCAAGCAAGGAGGTAATGCTCTCGATCATGGAGCCGAGCGATATGTCGGTCATGAAGCCCAACCGGCCCTGGTTGACGCCGACCAGCGGCACGTCGAAGCAGGCGAGGTGCCGCGCCGCATTGAGCATGGTGCCGTCGCCGCCAAGAATCACCGCCAGTTCGGCGCGCTCGCCAATCATCCCGTAGCTGGCCACGGTGTAACCGTTGGCGCCGACCGCCGCCGCCGTATCTTCTTCCAGCAGAACCTCGACGCCGCGCTTGCTCAGGAACGTGGCGAGCGCCCGCAGGGATTCGGCGATTTCCCGGCTCTGGTACTTGCCGATCAGGGCGACGGAGTTGAATGCATTGGATGTGGCGGCGTTCATGCGGCCGATTAAACCACATTTGCGCACGGCTTTTTTTCGCGGATCGATGACTGGCCACCGGCTGGAGAGTCCTTCGCGGGCCGAGCCAAACTGGCTGCTACAATCGTCGCCATGCTCGACTACCGCGCGCAAACCCTGCTGAAGACCCTGATCGAACGCTATATCGCCGAAGGTCAGCCGGTCGGTTCGCGTACGCTGTCGAAATACTCGGGCCTCGAACTCTCTCCGGCAACCATCCGCAATGTCATGTCGGACCTGGAAGAAATGGGCTTCATCGCCAGCCCGCACACCTCCGCCGGACGCGTACCGACACCGCTGGGCTACCGTCTTTTCGTCGATTCCCTGCTGACGGTCAGGCCTCTGCAGAACAGCGAGCTTTCCGAAATGAAGGAAGCCATGCAGCCCGACCAGCCGCAGCTCGTGATCAGCCACGCCTCGCAGCTGCTTTCGCAACTCACTGCCTTTGCCGGAGTGGTGGTTTCACCGCGCCGCCAGCAGCCTCGCATCCGTCAGATCGAGTTCCTCAGCCTGTCGGACAAGCGCGTCCTGCTGATCATCGTCACCGCCGACGGCGACGTGCAGAACCGCATCCTGTTCACCCAGCGCAACTACAGCCCGACCGAACTGATCGAGGCGGCCAACTACTTGAACCAGAACTGCCTCGGCCTCGATTTCGACCAGGTGCGTGCGCGCGTCGTCGAAGAGCTACGCCAGTTGCGCGCCGACATGTCCGAACTGATGACGGCCGCGCTTGACGCCGGCAACCAGGCGATTGCCGACACCTCGACGCAATACGTCATCAGCGGCGAGAAAAACCTGCTCGGCGTGGAAGACCTGTCCTCCAACATGACCCGCCTGCGCCGCCTGTTCGACCTGTTCGAGCAGCGCACCGGCCTGGCCCAGTTGCTGGAGCTGTCCAGCCGTGCCGAAGGCGTGCAGGTGTTCATCGGCGGCGAATCCGGCATCGCCCCGCTCGACGAATGCAGCGTGGTCGCAGCGCCTTATGAAGTCGACGGCCAGATCGTCGGCACCATCGGCGTCATCGGCCCGACGCGCATGGCCTATGAACGCGTGATCCCCATCGTCGACATCACCGCCAAGCTGCTTTCCTCCGCACTCTCCATACCTTGATGGCTCGCTACGCACCCGAACCCGCGCAACAGCATGGCGCGCCGCGCCGTACCGGCATCCTGCTGGTGAATCTCGGCACCCCGGAAGCGCCGACCGCAGCCGCCCTGCGGCGCTATCTCAAGCAGTTTCTCTGGGACCCGCGGGTGGTCGAAATCCCGCGCCCGGTCTGGTGGCTGATTCTCAATCTCTTCGTGCTCACCCTGCGCCCGGCGAAATCGGCGGCCAAGTACGCCAAGATCTGGATGGCGGAAGGTTCGCCACTGAAGGTGCATACCGAACGCCAGGCCAAGCTGCTCAAGGGCTGGCTGGGTGAAGCCGGTGCTGCGGACGTCGCCGTGGCCTGGGCCATGCGCTACGGCCAGCCCTCGATCGCCAATACGCTTGACCAGTTCAAGCGCGACGGCGTCGAGCGCGTGCTGGTGGTGCCCCTCTACCCGCAATACGCGGCCAGCAGCACCGCCAGCGTGATGGATGACGTCGCCGCCTGGATCAAGCGCAGTCGCAATCCCCTCGAGATTCGCTTCATCAAGCATTTCCATGACCACCCCGGCTACATCGCCGCACTGGCCGCCAGCGTTCGCGAATACTGGGCCGCCAACGGCCGGCCCGCCAAGCTGGTGATGAGCTTTCACGGGGTGCCGCGCCGCTCGCTCGACCTGGGCGATCCCTACCATTGCGAATGCCAGAAAACCGGACGTCTGCTGGCGGAAGCCTTGGGGCTGAGCGGCAAGGACTATCTGGTCACCTTCCAGTCGCGCTTCGGCAAGGCCGAGTGGCTGCAACCGTATACCCAGCCGACACTGGAAAAGCTCGGCCGGGAAGGCACGGCGCGGATCGATGTGATCTGCCCCGGCTTTGTTGCCGATTGTCTGGAAACCCTCGAAGAAATCGCGATGGAGTGCAAGGAGGCATTTCTGCTGTCGGGTGGCAAGGACTTCCACTACATCCCCTGCGTCAACGAAAGGCCAGACTGGATTGCCGCATTTCGCGATCTGGTATCGACCCACCTCTCCGGCTGGCCCCTCGCCGCTCAATCCGATACGGCCGCAGCCGCCCGCGCCAAGGGACTGGGCGCCCGGAGTTAGCCTGAAAGTGCTCTACCATCCATGAAACGAGCAATGACAGCCGCGCTTCGACACGGCACATTTCAACATGTTCAATCACTTCAGGAGTCATCCATGCGCATTTCAATAATTACTTTAGCATTTACCGGATGGGCCGTGCTCGCTGCATCCGCCGCGACGGCCCAGGACTACATCACCAACAGCGCGGAAATCGTCAAGGCCGCCAACTGGGAAGCGATGGAAACCGTGAATGTGGTGCTCAGCGACCATGATTTCGAACCCAAGCATCTCAAGCTCAAGGCCGGCCAAGCCTACCGCCTCGTCATCAAGAACACGGGGGAGGCCGATCACTACTACACCGCCGCCGAGTTCTTCCGGTCGATTGCCTGGCGCAAGGTGCAAACCCCGCGGCCGCATGGAGGCGAAGTCAAGGCGCCGTATTTCACGGCCGTCGAGGCCTACAAGAAGGGCGGCACGGTCGAACTGTTCTTTGTCCCGGTCAAGAAGGGAACATTCGAAGTGGTGTGCACCATCGAAGACCACAAGGAAAAGGGCATGACCGGTTCGATAAGCGTTGAATAGGCCACGTCCCCGCCGGCCTTAACTTCCACCCCGGACATGAAACTGCCGCTTGCCGCCGCTGTGCTCGCCTGGTCCTGCGCGACGTGGGCCCAGGCGCCATTGCCAATCCCTGTCGCCAATCTCGGTGCCGCGCCGAAAATCGACGGAAACCTCGGCGAATGGGGCAGCGCCGGCTGGATCCGGGTGCCGGTGGTCCCGGCGCTGGAAAAGGCGGATCGGGCCAAGTACGGCCTCGACCCGAACGACGACAGGAACCAGACCGGCAGCCTCACCGTGCAGTTGAAAGCCGGCGTGTTCGGCGGTCGCCTGTTTGTCGCGCTGAAGTATCCCGACAGTACGCAAGACACCGCTTCGCGGCACTGGGAGTGGCGCAACGACAAGTACGTGGAAGGCAAACTGCGGGAGGACATGTTCGCCCTGCGCTTTCACCTGAGCGGCGACTTCGACCGGACCATGCTGAGCACCAAGGAATACCGCGCCGACGTCTGGCTGTGGTCGGCTGCCCGCACCAACCCGGGCGGGCTTGCGGAAGACATGACGCAGCTGGTGACGACGCGCATGATCGAAGACGCGGCCGAATATGAGCCGGCAGACAAGAAGACCATTTACATCAAGAAGTCGCGCGATGCCGGCAACCCTCCCTACAAGTTGCTGCCGCGGCCGAAAGAGCACCGCGGCGACAAACTGCCGTCCTTCGAAGCCGACACCGCCACCGGCAGCGCAGCGGATGTCGCCGCCAAGGGTCGCTGGACGGCGGGACACTGGCAGCTTGAGTTCGCGCGCGCCCTTGTCACCGGCAATGCCGACGATGCGGCGTTCAAGCCGGGACAGAAGTTTCTCGGCCAGATCGCGGTCTTCAACCAGGGTTACGCCGAGCACAAGAGCGTGTCGGAACTGCTGCTGTTCGACTTTTCAGCGGTCAAGTAGCGGCCCGACAACTCAGCCGGCCAGCATCTCCGGCGTCGCCAGTGTGCAGCGGTTGCGCCCGCCTTCCTTGGAACGATACAGCGCGACGTCGGCGGCTTCGATCAGCGCCTCGGGCGTTTTCGCGTCGATCAGCGGGAAGCAGGCAATGCCGATGCTGATGGAGACCGTAAGGCCATCGACCGTCATCGCTTCGACGTCAAGGCGCAGACGCTCGGCAACGTGCAGGGCACCCTCGCGGTCGGTGCCGGGCAGGATCACGACGAACTCCTCGCCGCCGTAGCGGCAGGGAACGTCGTACTCCCGCAGCGTCTGCTGCATCCGCTTACCCAGCATCTGCAACACCCGGTCGCCCTGATCGTGGCCGTGGGTATCGTTGAATTTCTTGAAGTGGTCGGCGTCGAACATGATTACCGCGAGCGGCAGGCCGGTTTCGATCGCCCGGCTCAGTTCGATGCCGAGCGTCGCATCCATGTGGCGGCGGTTGAAGACGTCGGTCAGGGCGTCGGTGATCGACAGTCGTGCCAGTTCCTTCAGCAGGGCCTGTTCCAGGGTCACGTCCCGCAGCAGGGCGGCCGAGCCAAGCGGCGCGCCCGTTTCATCGCGAATCGTGGTGGCCGAAGTCAGCAGCCAGCGGCCCTTGTACTCGAACAGCGTCGGCTCGCGTGCCGGATTCGCATCATCGAGCATGGCCCGGAAACGTTCCGGCTGATCGATCACATTGAAAATGCCTTCGGCACGGATTTGCTCGATCTTCTTGCCCAGCAGATCCTCGGCGGCGTCGTTGACCAGGACTACCGCGCCGCTGGCATCGGTGACGACGACGGCCTCCTGGGCCCCCTGAATGATCGAGTAGAGCTTTTCCTGTTCGCTCTTCATTTGCCGGTAGCTGCGCTGCAGCTCGGCCGTCATCTTGTTGAAGCTGCCGGCCATTCTGCCGAGCTCGTCACCCCGTGCCGACCTGACCTGGACATTGAAATTGCCGCCGGTAACCTTCTTCATGGCAGCAGTAATGTCTTCAATCGGCTTGGCGACGAAGCGACCCAGCATGTAGCCCGTGACCGCCATGGTCAATACCAGTGCGACCACCAGCACAATGAGCGATTGCAGGCGCGCCTGCATCATGTCGCGCTCGGCCTCCGCCATGGAGGTAGTGAGCTTGATTACGGCCCGCACCTTGCCTTTGCGTTCGTGGCATTCATTGCATTTCACGGTATGCGGAATCGGGTCGTAGAAATGCACGACAGTCCCGGCGGCTCCGGTACCTTCACTCGTCGTCAATATGACTTCCTCGCCCTCGACGGCACTCGCCACGCCGGGGTCATCGAGCGAAAACACCTTGGGCGCCTCCGCCGGATTTTTTCGCCGCGCGAATTTCACCTCGCCCAGCCGCTGGTTAACCTGGTCGATCGTCAGGTTGTCCAGATAGGCCTCGGTGCCATCCACACGGGCGATGCGAAAATCGATGACGCCAGGCAGGTCCTTCAGGCGCCGGGCAAAATCAGGCATGACTTCGGCATGCTGACCTGCCATGATGGTTTCGATATTCATCGCCACCGACTCGGTCAGGCGGTGCAGGGTCCGCTGGTAGTCGGTAAGGATCGAGGCCTCGACGGCGCGGGTGTAGAAATAGGCAATGGTGGTGAAACCCAGCGACAGCGCGATGGCCAGAACAATCAGCAGCTTGTGGCGGATGCGGCGGATTTTCACGATACCGCTCCCGCCATCATGACGCGGTTGCGACCGCCTTCCTTGGCCCGATACAGGGCCGCATCGGCGGCTTCGATCAGTTCTTCCGCGTCGGCCACCTGAATCGCCGGGTAAGCGGCAACACCCAGGCTGACATGCACAGTCAGTCCTTCGATTGCGGTCTGCGCGACCTTGAGGCGCAGACTTTCAGCCAGCTTCACTGCCTCCGCGGCGGACATGCCCGGCAGGATCGCCACGAACTCCTCGCCGCCGTAACGGCAGGGATAGTCGAAGGAGCGCACCAGTTCGCGCAAACAGCGCGCTACCATCTGCAACACGCGGTCGCCGAGATCATGGCCATGGGTGTCGTTGAAGCGCTTGAAATGATCGATGTCGAACATGATCACCGCGAGCGGCTCGCGGCCACGCACGGCACGGTTGTACTCGGTATGCAGGGTGGCATCGAGGAAGCGCCGGTTGTAGAGACCCGTCAGTGCATCGGTGGTCGCCAGGCGGCGCAGTTCGTCCTGCAGAAGGCGCGCTTTCGTCACGTCGCGCACCAATGCCACGGAGCCGACCACCTGTCCTGCCCCGGTGCGGATCACCGCGGCATGGATCTCCAGGCTGCGCTGGCGATAATCGAGGTCCTGCGGCCGGCCCAGCCGCAGACACTCCTCGATGAAATCGCGATCCTCAACTATGTCGAAAAAACCGGCAGTGACGATCTCTTCCACGCTCCTGCCGAGCAATTCGACGGCAGCAGGATTCACCAGCACCACCTTGCCGGCCACATCGGTAACGATCATGCCTTCGGTGGCCGTTTCGATCACCGTGGTCAGCTTGTCCTGTTCGCGCCGCAAATTCCGGTCGGTCTTTTGCAGTTCCGTGACCATCTGGTTGAAACTGGCGCCCATGCGTCCGATCTCGTCGCCACCACGCTCGGCGACCTTGTACTCGAAATCGCCGCCAGAAATCCGGGCCATGGCATAGGTGACCTTTTCGATCGGCCGCACCACGATGCGGCCGAGCATGTAACCCGTCGCCAGCACGGTGGCGAGCAGCGCCAGGGCCATCACCGCAATGGACTCCTGACGCGACTTCAGGGTGTCGCGCTCGACGGTAGCCAGCGAGGTCGCCAGGCGCAGCACGCCGCGCACCGGCCTGGCCTTGCCATGGCACTTGTAACAGGATGACTGGTTTTTCAGCGGGGTCAGCAGAACCAGTTGCCGCTTGCCCGCGGCGTCCTCGCCGTAAGTCATGACCGGCTCCGCGGTGGCGACGGCGCGCTGCAGATCGGGATCGTCCGGCTTCATGACCTGGGTGACGTGCTCGTCGTCACGCCGGAAAAATTCCTCTTCGCCGCGCCGCAGGTTCACGGCGTCGATGGTCTGGTTGTCGCGAAAGGCCTCGACGCCATCGATACGCAGGATGCGGAACTCGATGATCTCGGGAACTTTCTTGATGCGATCGGCAAACGCCTGCGCAATGTCCGCCGAGCCGGCCAGCATCACGCTGTGCAAACCGGCGCTGACCGTGTCGTTGAGCTTGCGTACGGAAAACTCGTTCTGCTTCAGCAGCGTCTGCTCCTGATGCCAGCTGAAGAAGCCAACCGTCGCAACCAGTCCCAATGTGGTGGCGATACCCACCACCAGGAGAATCCGGTACCTGATTCGGTCAAGCAAGGGATGCCCCCGCCCGCCCGCTTCGCGACAATAGTACCAATGGGATATTCACCCGGGAGAGGCTAACCGATCCGCGAACCGCTCGCAAGCATTGGCCGGCGGCGCCCGCCGGCATGAACGCGGGCGCAAATCCGCCCCCAGCCATGGCTTGAATTTGCGCGGGCGGACCATACATCAGAATGTACTGATATACGGAGAACGCCATGTCTGCATCCTTGATCGTCGCCTGCCCCCACTGCAACGCTGCCAACCGGCTTCCCGCCGACCGCCTGGCCGATGGCGGCACCTGTGGCAAGTGCAAGGCGCGCCTGTTCGTCGGCGAGCCAGTGGAACTCGGAGCCGCCAACTTCGATATCCACGCCGGGCGCTCCGATATTCCGCTGCTGGTCGATTTCTGGGCACCCTGGTGCGGTCCCTGCCGCAGCATGGCGCCGGC
>JANMTA010000143.1:0-2525 GCA_031389965.1 Betaproteobacteria bacterium | reverse complement strand
GTGCTCTGGTACGGCGTGCAGACGCGGCGCCTGCTGCCGCAGATGACCGGCCTGGTGATGCAGGTGGCGGCCGGCGCGGCCCTGCTGCTGGGCTGGAACGAACTCGGCCACCGGCTGCCCGTCGCCAACGACGTCGTCATGGGCGGAATCCTGCTGACGCTGGGCGGCCTGGCCTCGGCACGCATGCTGCGCAGCCTGGGCGCGGATCCCGAGTTTCCGCCCGCGGCTCCCTTCATCTGGGCCCTGCTGTGGTGGCTGGGGATCGGCCTGGGCGAGATCCAGCATTTCGCGCCCGAGCATCTGTACGCCAGCCTCGGCCTGGTCTACCTGATGGCGACGGCGCTGCTGCTGGAAGGGCTGGCGCAATGGTGGTCCTGGCCCCAGGTGCGCGCCGCGGCCATCCTGTTGCTGCTGGCGATGTGGCTCGCGGCGGCGCATTCGGTCGCGCACAGCGGCCATCCGCTGGCCGAGCTCATGGCGCTGGCGATGCCCGCCGCCCTGGGTCTGCACTACTGGCTGCTGCTGCGCCACGAACGGATGGGCGCCGCTGATTTTGCCGACGCCCGGCATCTCGGCGCCTACTGGCTGGCGCTCGCCGTCGTCGCCGGGGAACTGGTCTGGCGCGTGCATCACCAGTGGGCGCCGGCCAATACGCTGTGGCCCTTTGTCATGCTGGCCCTGACCATGGCCGCCGGCATTGCCCTGCCGGCCTGGGGCGCAAGGAAGGATATCTGGCCCTTCGCGCCAGCCGAGGGACGCTACGTCACGACTGGCGCACTGCTGCCCGCCCTGGCCCTGATCGGCATCCTGCCCTGGGCTGCAGTTAGCCTGTCGGGCGACGGCTCCGGCCTGCCCTATCTGCCGCTGCTCAACGTCTTCGACCTGACCCAGCTGGCCGGGCTCGCCGCCCTGCGGACCTATGCGGACGCGGCCAGGGCCGAGCATCGCGGCCCGCTGCGGGCAGCCATCGCCGCCATCGCCTTCGTCTGGCTGTCGACGCTGGCGGCGCGCATCGTCCATGCCTGGACGGGCGTGCCCTTCGAGTTCGCCGCGATGATGGGCTCGACGCTGTTCCAGATGCTGCTGACGCTGTTGTGGACGGTCACCTCGATCGCCACGATGATCCTCGCTTCGCGGCGCGGACAACGCGAAATCTGGTTCGGCGGATTCACGCTGCTCGGCATCGTCGGCGCAAAACTCCTGCTCTTCGATGCGGCAGGTCGCGGCACCCTGATGTGGACCGGAACCCTGATCGGGGTTGCCGTGCTGGTACTGGCGGCGAGCTACTTCGCGCCGCTGCCGCCGCGCGAGGATGAAGCCTTGCGCGACGCTTGATCGCCGTAGCGCCAGCGCCGACTTTCAGATCGGGATCAGGCCACCCCGGCACCATGCGCCTGCTGGTCGGCGTGGTAGCTCGACCTGACCAGCGGCGCCGAAGCGGCATGGGTGAAACCCATCGCCGTGGCTTCGCGGGCATACATGGCGAAGATGTCGGGATGGACGTAGCGCAGCACCGGCAGGTGGTGGCCGGAGGGCGCCAGGTACTGGCCGATGGTCAGCATCTCGACGTCATGCGCGCGCAGGTCGCGCAGGGTGTCGAGGAGTTCGTCGTCGGTTTCGCCGAGGCCGACCATCAGGCCGGACTTGGTCGGCACGCCCGGCACGCGCGCCCGGAAGGCCTTCAGCAACTGCAGCGAATTGGCGTAGTCGGCGCCGGGGCGCGCCTGCCTGTACAGGCGCGGCACGGTTTCCATGTTGTGGTTCATGACGTCGGGCGGGCTGCGGGCGAGGATGTCGAGCGCGATGTCCAGCCGCCCGCGAAAGTCCGGCACCAGCACTTCGATTTTCGTTGCCGGCGAATACTCGCGCACTTTCGCGATGCAGTCGGCGAAATGCTGGGCGCCGCCGTCGCGCAGGTCGTCGCGGTCGACGCTGGTGATCACCACGTACTTGAGCTGCATCGCGGCGATGGTGCGCGCGAGCCGTTCCGGTTCCGCCGCATCCGGCGCCAGCGGCTTGCCGTGGCCGACGTCGCAGAAGGGACAGCGGCGGGTGCACAGGTCGCCGAGGATCATGAAGGTGGCCGTGCCGTTGCCGAAGCATTCGCCGATGTTGGGGCAGCTGGCTTCCTCGCACACCGTATGCAGATGGTGTTCGCGCAGGATCTGCTTGATCTCGCCGAAGCGGCCCGCGCTGCTGCCGGCCTTGACGCGGATCCAGTCGGGTTTCTTGAGGACCGTCTCGGCCGGCACGATCTTGATGGCGGTTTTGCCATATGCGCGGGCGGTCTTGGCTTCACCTTTTTGCTTGGTCGTCATATCGATTCGTCCAGTTGCCGGGCCAAATGTTCGGCCAGGGCCTTGCCTACTATCGCAGTTTCTTCGGCGCCACGCCATTGTGGCAAATACGCACGCAACTGGGTGACCGCCATGCCCTCGTAGCCGCAAGGGTTGATCGCGTCGTAGGGCGCCAGGTCCATGTCGACGTTCAGCGAAACGCCGTGGTAGCTGCAGCCGTGCTTGATG
>JANMTA010000134.1:0-4744 GCA_031389965.1 Betaproteobacteria bacterium | reverse complement strand
CCGGGTGGCGAGCGGCTGCTGGCAGGCGTGGTGGTGGATGTCACCCCGCTGATGAGCACGCAGCAGGCACTGGAAGTATCCCGGGAGGAGTTGCGTCAGCTGGCGACTTACCGCGAAAACGAGCGGGAGCAGGAGTATCGGCGGCTGGCGCGCGAGTTCCACGACGAGCTCGGCCAGTTGCTCACCAGCGCCCGCATGCAATTGCAGTGGCTGGACGGTCGCGTCGGCGACGACCAGTCCACGCGCAGTGCGCTGGCCTCTATCGAAGCCATGATCGGCGAGGCCTACCGCAGTGTGAAGTCGATCGCGGCGGAACTGCGTCCGCCGGCGCTCAACCTGGGCCTGCCCGCTGCCATCGAATGGCAGGCCGCGCGCGTGCTGGCGCCGGCCGGGCTGCAATTTACCGTGGCGCTGGCTCCCGTGGCGGAATCGCTGCCGGACGCGATCGCCACGGCGCTGTTTCGCATCGTGCAGGAAGCCTTCACCAATGTGCTGCGCTACGCCGGGGCGCGCAGCGTGCATGTGTCCCTGCGCGCCGACGGCGGGCAGCTGATCCTGAGCGTGGCCGATGACGGCTGCGGTTTCGATCCGGCCGGCGTCGCTGCCGGCGAGCACTTCGGCCTGGTCGGCATGCGCGAGCGCGTAGCGGCACTACACGGCACGCTCGACATCGACAGCGCGGCGGGCGAAGGCACGCGCATTACCGTCAGCCTGCCCCTGCCCGCCATGGCTTCCGTGGAAAGCCCCACATGACCCGCATCATCATTGCCGACGACCACACCCTGTTCCGCATCGGGCTGAAGCAGATGCTGGAGTCCTTTGAAGGCATCTCGGTCGTTGCCGAGGCGGCAAATGCCGCGCAGATGCTGGCCGCCGCGCAAACCGTCGCGGCCGATCTGCTGATTTGCGACCTGACCATGCCCGGCACCAGCGGTACGCAGTTGATAGAGCAGTTGCACCAACGACACCCGTCGCTGCCGATCCTGATCCTCAGCATGCACGACGAGCCGGCGACGGTGCGCCGCGCGCTGCAGGCCGGCGCCACCGGCTACCTCACCAAGGAGTCTTCGCCCGATACGCTGCACGCCGCCGTGCGCCAGGTGGCTGCCGGCGAGCGATTCATCCCCCCCGCCCTGGCCGAAATGCTGGCATTCGAATCGGTGCGCCCGAGCAACCTTGCGCATGAAACGCTGAGCCAGCGGGAGCGTCAGATTTTCAGGCTGATCGCGCAAGGCGAGATGCTGAGCCAGATCGCCGAGCAGTTGCACCTGAGCCCGAAGACCGTCACCACCCACAAGACGCATCTGATGGAAAAGCTTGGCATAGTCAACAACGCCGACCTGATCCGCTATGCCATCGAACACAAGCTGTTCGATTGAGAGCGCGTGAGCAAGCCCATCACGCAACTGGCCTGGCCCCTCGCGGCGTCGCTCGCCCTGCATCTTGGTGCCGGCTGGGTCTTCTCGTCGGGAAGCTTGCAGTTTCTGCCAAGACAGGGAAAGAACCTCGTGCTGACAGTAACCCTGGCCAGCACACAGAGGCCTCAACCGGCGCAAGCTGCGCCGGCAGAACCCTCCGTCGCACCGCCCGTAGTGCCCGCCACCGCGGCAAAGCAGGATGCCGACGGCCCGATCACCGAAAAGGCGCGCTTCCTCCTTGCACCCGATCTATCCGCACTGGAGGAAATCGCGGTACCTGTTTCCGGCAGCCTCACGCTGCGCCTGCACGTCAGTTCGCTGGGAACCGTCGATCGCGTCGAATTGATGAAGAGCGATCCGGTCCCAGCGGAACTGCTCGACGGCCTGCGCGACAAGCTGCGCCAAACCCGCCTGACTCCAGCCCTGGCCGGCTCGCAGCCGGTAGCCAGCACGCTGGACCTGGTGATCCGCTACGAAACCGCGGCAGTGCCTCTGCAGCGCGGTCCCTGATGCCGGAAACGCCGTATCGCCAGCGCCGACTTTTCCGCGGTCGCGCCTGGACCACGCAGGCGACCAACCGGCCTACTTCGAAATGCGCACCGCGGCGAGAATGCCCTGCATCAATGCCAGCGGCGTCGGCGGGCAACCGGGAATGCGCAGATCGACGCCGACCACGTTGCCGACCGCGCCGCAGCTCGCATAGCTCTCACCGAAGACGCCGCCGTTGCAGCCGCAGTCGCCCACCGCCACCACCAGTTTGGGATCGGGCGTGCAGTCGTAGGCGATGCGCAGGGCGTTCTCCATATTCTTCGTCACCGGGCCGGTGACCAGCAGCATGTCGGCATGGCGCGGGCTGGCGACGAACTTGATGCCGCGCCCTTCGAGGTTGTAGTAGGGATTGTTGAGGGCGTGGACTTCCAGCTCGCAGGCATTGCAGGAACCGGCATCGACCTCGCGGATGGTCAGCGCGCGGCCGAGGATGTGCAGGATCTCGTCGTGCAGCCGGTCGATCTCGCGCTGCGGGCCGTCCTCGGCGAGCGGCGCGGGCTCGGTCAGGATGCCGGTGCGGAAGATGTGTCTAAGCAGTGGAATCACAGATCAACTCCGCTGTAGGAGAGATTGAACGACTTGTTGATCAGCGGGAAATCGGGAACGATGTCGTTCATCACCGCATGTTCCAGCGCCGGCCAGGCCTGCCAGGATGGATCGTGCGGATGGACACGCGCCAGTTTGCCTTCGCCGTCGAACTGGACGCCGACCAGCACCTCGCCGCGCCAGCCTTCGATCACGCCGAGTCCGCTGGCGCCGGCAAGCGCTGCGACTTCGATCCGGGTCTCGCCGGCGGCCATGCCGACAGCCAGCAGGCGCAACAGGCGCAGCGATTCCTGGATCTCATCGAAGCGTACCGCGACGCGGGCGGCGACGTCGCCGCGCTCGTCGGTGACGGGCCGCACACCCAGCGCCGCGTAGGGCGGCGGCGGCGTGTAGCCCTGGCGATGGGCGCGGCCGTCGAGCAGGATGCCGGTGGCACGGGCCGCCATGCCGGACAGCGAGAGTTCGCGCGCCAGGTTGCTGTCGATCGTGCCGGTCGTGGCGAAACGATCCTGCAGGCCGGGGTGCTCGTCGTAGAGTTCCCTCAATTCCTTCACTGCGCGTTCGATGGCGCCGCACTGCTCGACAATCGCGGCGAGCGCCGCAGTGTCGGGATCGACGGTGACGCCGCCGGGGACGATGCAATCCATCATGAAGCGGTGGCCGAACAGCTTGGCGTTAAGCCGCACCCAGTCTTCCTTGAGGCGGAAAAACTGGGTCAGGCCAAAGGCAAAGGCGGCGTCGTTGCCCAGCGCGCCGAGGTCGCCCAGATGATTGGCCACGCGTTCGCGTTCCAGCAGCAACGCGCGCAGAGCGAGAGCGCGCGGCGGAGCTTCGACGCCGCAGGCCGCCTCGACCGCGGCGGCGTAGGCCCAGCCATAGGCGCAAGCGGAATCGCCGGAAACGCGGCCGACCAGTTTGGCGCCGCGCGCGATGTCGGCGCCGATGAAAAGCTTCTCGACGCCCTTGTGCTGGTAGCCCAGCCGCTGTTCAAGGCGCAGCACGCGCTCTCCGACCACCGAAAAGCGGAAATGCCCCGGCTCGATGATGCCGGCATGGATGGGGCCGACCGGAATTTCGTGCGCGCCCTCGCCGCCGACCTTGACGAAGTCATAATCGCTGGGAAGATTCTCGAATCCGGCGCCCACCCCGGTCTCGTGCACGGCATCGTGGCGCAACGGATACCAGTCCGCCGGCCAGCCGCCGTGGCGCAGCCAGGGGCGCTGGTCGCCGCCTGTGCTGGCGATGCCGACCATGTCGCGGGTGGCGCGCTGCATGCGATTGGCCGTGGGAAAAATCGCAGACAGATCAGGATAAACGGGATCATCGGCGGGCAGTTCTAGGCTCACCCAGGCATGACCTCGCTCCAGGCCAAAGACGCAATGCAGGCGGAAACCGCCGCCGCGCTGACGCTCGTCACTGCCCCAGATCGCCGTGATCCGACCGCCGACCTGCCGCGCGGCAGCGGCGAAATCCTTCAGCGCCTCGCCGTCGGTGGCGCGGCCGCACCAGACCGGCGCGCCAATGCCGGCCTGCGGGGTGAACTCAATGCCGTTGTCGTCGCAAAGGTACATGGCTAACCCAGCATCCGCGCGGCTTCTTGGAACCAGCGCGTCAGATAGGGTGGAATGTAGAGGCCCAGCATCAGTACGATGCCCAGATGCAGGAACACCGGGGTGATGGCGGGGGCGTGCGGCAGGCGGCGCGCCTCGGTCTCGCCGAAGACCATGGGCTGCACCTTGCCGAAAATGGCGGCGAAGGCCACACCGAGGGCCAGCAACAGCACCGGTGTCGCCCACGGGTAATACTTCATGGCATGGGTGAGAATCATGAACTCGCTGGCGAAGACGCCGAAGGGCGGCATGCCGAGGATGGCCAAAGTCCCCAGCATCAGGCCCCAGCCGATCAGCGGGTTGATCTTGATCAGGCCGCGGATATTCTCCATGAGTTGCGTGCCGGTTTTCTGCGTGGCATGGCCGACGGCGAAGAAGATCGCCGACTTGGTCAACGAATGCACGGTCATGTGCAGCAGGCCAGCGAAGTTCGCCACCGGTCCGCCCATGCCGAAGGCGAAAGTGATGAGGCCCATGTGCTCGATCGACGAGTAGGCGAACATGCGCTTGACATCCTTCTGCCGCGAAAGAAAAAATGCCGCGAGCAGCAGCGTAAACAGACCGAAGCCGATCATCAGATTGCCGGCAAAATCGCCCGGGATGGCGCCGTCGGCCAGCACC
>JANMTA010000105.1:0-2360 GCA_031389965.1 Betaproteobacteria bacterium | reverse complement strand
GGCCGCGAGTGGTCGATCATCGATTCCAGCATCTGCGTCGCCACGATCACGGCGCGGTTGTGGCGCCGCCCGAGGCGGATCAGTTCGCGCTGGATCAGCGGCACCTGCTCGGCCGGCATTTCGATGCCGAGGTCGCCGCGCGCCACCATGATCGCGTCCGCAGCCTGGACGATGGCCTCGATGTTGTCCATCGCTTCCGGCGTCTCTATCTTGGCGATGATCGGCGTCGTCGCCCCGGCGCGGGCGATCAGGCGGCGCAGGCCGGCGACATCCTTGGCGCTGCGGACGAAGGACAGCGCCAGGTAATCGACGCCGAGCTCGATGGCGAACTTGGCATCGGCCACGTCCTTCGGCGGCAGCGAGGAGGCAGACACCTTCGAGTCCGGCAGGTTGATGCCCTTGTGGTCCTTGAGCAGGCCGCCGAACACCACCTTGCAGCGCACGCACTCGCCCTCGATCGCCAGCGCCTTGAGTTCCAGGTTGCCGTCGTCGAGCAGGATGCGGTGCCCCGGCTGCACGTCGCGCGCGATGGCCTTGTATTGCGAGGCGATCAGGCCCGGCCCGCCCTTGTCCACCCGCGGATCGATCATCACCTCCTCGCCGGGCGTGAGCTTCAGCGGCCCGTCGGGGAACTTGCCGCAGCGGATTTTCGGCCCGCACAGGTCGGCGAAGATCGCCACGTGGCGGTCGAGCTTCTTCGCCGCCGCGCGCACCTGGGCATACACCTCGCGATGGGCCTCGTGGGTGCCGTGGGACATGTTGAGCCGCACCACATCGACGCCGGCCTGCAGCAGGTCCTCGATGATCCTGCGTGCGGAACTCGCCGGGCCGAGCGTGGCCACGATCTTGGTGCGGCGCCAGCGCAGCGCGATGCGGTTTTTCAGCAGCTCCATGGCCGTACCCTTTCCCGTCGGAAGGCAGATGCCCGATCGCCATGCTACGCGAGTCGGCGATTTGGTTGAAGCTTCATCCAGGTGACGGCCTGATCGCCGTATCACCAGCGCCGACTTTCGCAGGACAGGCGTGTTGCTTGCAAATTCAATGTGATGCCGTATAGCTGAAATGTCTCTGACCCCTTCGGCCCCTGACCCCTTCGGCCCCTGGCCCCTTCGGCCCCTGGCCCATTTGGTCCGCTTTGGCCCGTGATCCTCAGGCGCGCCGGTCCAGCGACTGGATGGCGCCGTGGATGGCGCGCTCGAACATCGGCCGGTCGGGCAACACGATGCGCGCGGTCTGGTTCCTCAGGCGCACCGCCAGGGCTTCCGGCGAGATGGAAATGGCGCAGGTCGAGGCGCTGTTGCTGAAGAGGAACAGCGTCCGGCTGTGGTTGATCCAGGTCAGGCGCTCGCGGCGGCCTTGGCCTGCGGTGATGAAGTCGATCCAGTCGCCGCGCACGAGCTGGCGCACGCGGCGCAGGTCGGCGCGGTCCGGCGTGTTTTGCGCGTCGAGCTCGCCGCCGCTGGGGAGCGAGATGTCCTGCACGCGGACGCCGCGGTCGGTGGCATGGCTGACCTGCAGGGTCGGCCCCGCGCTGCGATCGCGCGGTTTTTCCGCCGGCGCCGTCTTGGGCTTGACGGCGCCTTTCTGCTTTTCCGCGCGCAGCGCGGCGAGCTGCAGGTCGATCAGCGTGTCCATGAAAGACTTGCGCTCGGTGGGCGAGGCGCCGATCTCGTCGAAACCGGCGTTGAGCTGCTTCAGCAGTCCGGGCAGCGCAGCGGCATGCCGTTTGCGTTCCGCCGGATCGTGCTTCGGCGTCACGGCCCATATCAGCGCGACGGCGGTCCGCAGGGCCTCAACGGTGGGCGCGCCGTCCTCCCCGGCGCGCGAAATCCTTCCCTGTACCACGTCGCGCCAGTAGCTGCGCAGGAACTCTTCGATCTCGCCCGTCACATTCGGCCCCAGCAGCCGCTCGATGCACTGGTTCGCCGCCCGTTGCGCGCGCATCTGGGCCGCGCGAGTGAGGCGGATTTGCTCCTCGCGGGCGTGCACGGCGTCGGCCAGCTCGCGGTCCTGCTGCTCCTCGATCTCCTCGCGTTCGGCGAGGAAGGCATCCAGCTCCGCGTTCGCGGCGTCGAACACGCCCATGTCGCCGTCATAGGTGGCCTGGACCTTGTTGACCAGCTCCAGCAGCTTGACGAAGAAGGGGTCATCGGCATTGACCACCTTGCCCCAGCGGATTGCGACGGTCGAAAGGCTATCGAGGAAGCGTCGCGCCGGATGGCTGCGGTCGCCGAAGAAGCGCTGGTTGAGCATGGCCGCCTTGAGCACCGTGGATTGCAGGCGGGCCACCAGCCCCTTCATGCCGTTCGCGATGTTCGGGTCGTTGAAGATCAGGTCGAACAACTCGGCGACGATGTCCA
>JANMTA010000097.1:0-1758 GCA_031389965.1 Betaproteobacteria bacterium | reverse complement strand
ACCATGAGGAAGGTGACGAGCAACACCACCGGGATGATGGGCGCGAAAGCGTAGGTGAAGCGGGTCTTGTGCGATTCGATGGCGCCCGCAACATTCTGCTGCACGTCGATAACGCCCAGTACCTCTCCCACCGCGGCATTGGCGTGGCACTTGAGGCAGATGTCCTGTGCCGTCAGGGGATAGACCACGCGGATCATGTCGCCCGAGTCCATGCGCAGGCGCTTGCCGTCGCTGAACGCGCGCCGGATCGCATCATCCGGCTCCTTCTGTGCAATCTCGCCGAACAGCTGGCTGACCTTGGGTCCGCGGTAGATGTCGATCTGCCGCTGACTGTGATCGACCGATTTCTGGATCGCGCCCAGAAAGCCTTCCAGCTGCCCGCGATTCCAGCCGGTGCTCATCAACTCGAACATGGCGTTGAAGGTCAGCTCGGCAAACTCCGTGGCGTCTTCCACGGAATCGTCGCGTACCGAACGCTCGTAGATGGCCGAGACCACGAACAGCGTGACGGCAAAGATCGCAATGGAAAAGATCACGCCGGCGCTGAGCAGAAGCCCCCGGATGCTGCGCACGGGATTCATCGACATGCGGGAAAATCGATCAGGAATATCATCGTTCGATCTTGGTTATGGCGGTTTCAGCGGGGTGCCGGCTTGCGGCTCCTGGTTTGCTGCGCTTCGCGTCCGCGAAACGCCATGGCCATTTCGAATGCGGCGCGGGTGAAGGTCAGCACCTCGGCAAATTCGGCGTCGCTCAGGCTGCGCGCTTCGTCGTCGCCGCGGTAGATGTTGGCGAACTCGCGTTCGCGCGCCGATTGAATCAGCAGCTTGCCGACACCGAGCCCTTCGAGACTGCGCCACAGGTCCGGATTGGAACTGCGGGTGAACTTCATGACGAAACCGATCGGGTCGTTGCGGCCGAGTACCGCCGCCAGGCGCAGGATCAGTTCGAACGGAACCGCGATGCGGCCGTTTTCCCAAGCCTCGATCAGCGAGGGATCCTTGAGCTTGATCGCCGTGCCGACTTCGGTGATGGTCAGGCCGGCGGCCTTGCGCATGCGCCGCAGCGTCGCGCCGGTTCTGGTCCAGACACCGGGCTCGGTCAATCCGGGCAAGATGGCCTTGAGCACATCGGCGGCGGCTTCCATTGGCTTGCCCTTGCGCAGCGCTTTGGCGACCTCGCTTGCCGTGTGGAGGGTCTTGGCAGCACCCACCGTGGCGGCGCCCATATCGAGCACCCTGCCGGCCATGGCGCGCATCTGGTCTACCAGACCTGACTCGCTCGGTTCGGCTGCGGCCGGCTGCACCACCCGCTTCACGGGTGAGCGTTTCCTTGCAGGCGTCTTGGGCTTGCGAACCGCGGGGCCGACCATGAGTTCTCCTGTTGCCGGGCACAGTGCGTGCCGGACTATTTTCCCTGGATCCTCTGGCGCGACTCGTGGCGCTCCTGCGCTTCGATCGAATACGCGGTCGTCGGGCGCGCCAGCAAGCGGCGCAGGCCGATCGGGTCGCCGGTCTCTTCGCAGAAGCCGTAGCGGCCGGCGTCGATACGCTTCAAGGCCGCTTCCACCCGCGGCAGCATCTTGCGCTCGCGGTCGCGGATGCGCAGTTCGAGGGAGTTTTCTTCCTCGATGGTGGCGCGGTCATTGGGGTCGGCTTCGGCCTCGCCGTCGCGCAGGTGGTCGATCGTCATGCTGGCGTTGTCGAGCAGATCCTGGCGCTGCTTGCTCAGCAGATCACGGAAGAAGCGCAGCTGTGC
>JANMTA010000079.1:0-2608 GCA_031389965.1 Betaproteobacteria bacterium | reverse complement strand
CGAACCGACCGTGGCGCATCTTGCGCAAGTGCGCCAGCAGGTCGCCACTAGCCGCCCGCGCATGGTGATCCGCGCCGCCTACAACTCTGCGCGTCCCGCCGAATGGTTGTCGGCCGAAGCCAAGCTGCCGATTGTCGTGCTGCCCTTCACCGTCGGCGGCACGCCGGAGGCGAAAGACCTGACCACGCTGTTCGACGACACCGTGTCACGACTCCTGGCGCCACTGAAATGAGCGCCCCGCTCGGCCGTCCGAAGGGGCGCCAGCCATCACACGGAGCCGCGCAGCGGCGAACCATTGTCACCCCCTCCCTTGGGGAGGGGGTTGGGGGGAGGGGAGTCCTGTGAGCGCCGAACTGCAAGGATTCGATTGGAGCCTGCTGGCAGCGCCTTTCGTCGCCGGCCTGCTGGTGCTCGCCACCCATGTGCCGCTCGGCGCAGAGGTGCTGCGCCGGGGCATCATCTTCATCGATCTGGCCATCGCCCAGGTCGCGGCCCTGGGCGTCATCGCGGCGGGCCTGGCCGGGTTCGACGCGCACGACAGCGTTCTCCTTACCCAGCTTGCGGCCGGCCTGGCGGCAGGTGCCGGAGCCGTGCTGCTGACCTGGACCGAGCGCCGCTGGCCGGACATCCAGGAAGCGCTGATCGGCCTGGTCTTCGTCTTCGCCGCCGCGGCCGGCATCCTGCTGCTGGCTCATCATCCGCAGGGTGGCGAACATCTGCGCGACCTGCTGGCCGGTCAGTTGCTGTGGGTCAGCTGGCAGCAATTGTGGCCGGTGGCAGTGCTCTACACTGGTGTTCTGGCCTTGTGGTTCGGCCCGGCGCAACGCTGGCCGCGGCTGGGTTTCTACCTGTTGTTTGCCGTCACGGTGACCGCATCGGTGCAACTGGTCGGCGTGCTGCTGGTGTTCACCAGCCTGATCGCTCCTGCGGTAGCGACCCGGGCATTCACCGGTGCGCGGCGCATCGTCATTGCCTGTCTGGTGGGCGCCGCGGGCTATGCCGCAGGTCTCGGCCTTTCCCTGTACGTCGACCTTCCCGCCGGCGCGACGGTGGTCTGCTGCCTGTGCCTGCTGACCCTTGCCGGGCTCGGCTTCTTCAGGCCGGCGAGTTATACTCTTCAATCCTAAACCACAGCAACAGTGCTCCAGATCAGTGGCAGAAGACGACGACGATGATCTGATGTCTCTCGATTTCACGTTGCCCGGTGCGTTCGAAACGCACGCGGAAGAACCTTCTGCGCCTGAAATTGCCGTCGAGCCCGAGATTCCTGCCCCGCCCCCGGCCCCGGTGCGCCGGCCTTTGCCGCCGGCGCTGGCAGAGGCCGCCGCGATGTATGCCGCCGGGCATGAACTGGAAGCCATGCGCCGTCTCGAAGCGGCAATCAAGAGCGGTGAAGATCTCGGCGATGCGGCGGTGCGCGCCTGGGGTTGCCTGTTCGAGTTGCTGCAGGCGCTCGGCCGTCGTCCGGCATTTGACGCCTTGGCTCTGACCTTTGCGCGCCGCTTCGAGAAATCGCCGCCGGCCTGGAGTGCCGCCGCCGACGAGGGCAACACCGCGACGGAAACTACCGGCGGCCGGGCTCATGTGTCATTGAGCGGCGTGCTGAACGCGTCTATCGGCGAAGTCCTGAAGCAGACCATGAAGCTCGCGGCCACCAGCACCATGGTGCGCATGGACGTGGCCAAGCTGACCGATGCCGACAATAACGGCGCCATATTGTTGATGCGCGCGATGGCGGCCCTGAAAAAAGCCAAAAAGGAACTGGTGTTCGGCAGCCCCGAACATCTGGCCGGGATCCTGGCGACGAAAATCGTGCCGGGCGAGCGCAGCAACGCAGAAATGTGGCTGCTGCTGCTGGAGCTCTACCAGCAGGCATTCCGCCAGGATGCGTTCGAGGAAGCTGCCGTGAACTACGCCGTTACCTTCGAGGTTTCGCCACCGTCATGGGAAGCGCTTCCCGAGCGACACGACGAGCCGCCGCCGGCCTCGTCGTCGCTGCCCAAGGCCGAAGGCTTCACGCTGCACGACCAGTTGCTGGGCGCCAGCGCCGTCGACTTTGCGCCGCTTGAAGCCGTGATGGCCGGCCGCGACGAATTCGATATCGATGCGCGCAAGCTGGTGCGTATCGATGCCGCCAGCGCCGGGCATTTGCTGGAGGTGCTGACGCGCCTGCATGCCGCCGGCAAGAAGCTGCGTATCATCGGCTTGAGCACGATCGTGGCGGCGTATCTGGAAACGCTCGGGTTCGACGCCGTCGCGGTTTTGCAAGCTCGCGTCATCTGAACCGGAGACTCTTCGCGCAAGGAATTCCATGGAGCAATATCACGGCACCACCATCCTCTCCGTGCGTCGCGGCAGCAGCGTCGCGCTTGGCGGCGACGGCCAGGTCACGCTCGGCAACATCGTGGTCAAGGCCACCGCGCGCAAGGTGCGGCGGCTTTACAACGAGCAGATCCTGGCCGGCTTTGCCGGCGGCACGGCGGACGCCTTCACGCTGTTCGAGCGCTTCGAGGCCAAGCTCGAGCAGTACCAGGGCAACCTGCTGCGCGCCGCCGTCGAACTGGCCAAGGACTGGCGCACCGACCGCGCGCTGCGCCGGCTGGAAGCC
>JANMTA010000026.1:0-3687 GCA_031389965.1 Betaproteobacteria bacterium | reverse complement strand
GGGCGGCGTGACGTCCCTGGCCTGCCCGCCGGACACCGATCCGGTGCTGGATGAGCCGGGGCTGGTGGAAATGCTGACGCATCGGGCGCGGCTGCCCGAGTTTGCCCACGTGCACCCGGTGGGCGCGCTGACGGTGCAACTCGAGGGCAAGGCGCTGACCGAAATGGCTGAGCTGGCGGAGGCGGGTTGTGTCGCCTTCGGCCAGGCCAATCGCGCCATTGTCGATACGCAGGTGCTGCTGCGCGCCATGATGTACGCGGCGACTTTCGATTTTCCGGTCTGGCTGCAGGCGCAGGATCCCTTCCTCGCCCGGAAGGGCGTCGCCCATGACGGCGAAGTCGCTGCCCGCCTCGGCCTGGTGGGGATTCCCGTGGCGGCGGAAACCATCGCCCTGGCCACCATCCTGCACCTGGCCAACGAGACCGGCGCGCGGGTCCATGTCACGCGAATTTCTTCGGCGGCCGGCGTCGACATGATTGCCGCCGCGCGCGCCGCCGGCATCGAGGTCACCTGCGATGTGGCGATTCATCACCTGCATCTGTGCGAAATGGATGTCGGCTTTTTCGATGCGCACGCCCGACTCGATCCGCCGCTGCGCTCGCAACGCGATCGCGATGCGCTGCGCGCCGGGCTGGCCTCGGGCGCGATCAACGCGCTGTGTTCCGACCATACGCCGGTCGATGACGACGGCAAGCAGATGCCCTTCGACGAAGCCGAGGTCGGCGCCACCGGCCTCGAACTGCTGCTGCCGCTGACACTCAAGTGGGCGCGGGAAATGAAGCTGCCGCTGGTGACGGCGCTGGCGCGCATCACCTCCGATCCGGCGCGCATCCTCGGCGTCAAGGCCGGCAGCCTCAGTCAGGGCGCGGCGGCCGATATCTGCGTCTTCGACCCGGTGGCCGAATTCAAGGTCAGCCGCGAAAACCTCAGAAGCCAGGGCAAGAACACGCCCTTCCTCGGCCTCGAGTTTCCCGGCCGGGTGCGCTACACGCTGATCGATGGCCACCTGGCCTTCGACGGCACCCTCAATTAAGGCTGTTCGCGCGGTCCGCGTTCCCACCGGAGACTGCGCGTCGGTCCGCCAGTCCCCAGACATAGGATTCCATGGACAGCACTCCGTAGGTGATCCCGCCCTCGATGACCTGCACCGCGCTTTCGCCGCCATTCGCGCCGATGGCGACCAGTAGCGGCAGGAAGTGTTCCTCGGTGGGATGTGCGCGCTCGGCATGCGGCGCCAGGCGGCGGTAATCCACCAGTTTGTCCACCACGTCGGCGAGCACGGCTTGCCGCACCCACGCGGTGAATTCCCGGGCATAAGCGGCCTCGCCTGTGCCGGATGCGCGGAATTCGTAAAGGTTGTGCGTCATGCTGCCCGAGCCGACGATCAGCACGCCGCGTTGCCGCAACGGGGCCAGCGCCCGGCCAAGACGCAGCGCGCCGGCGGCATCGAGGGTATGCGACATCGATACCTGAAACACCGGAATCCCGGCAGCCGGCAGCAGATGCAGCAGCGGTACCCAGGCCCCGTGATCCAGTCCGCGCCCATCGTCGAGACTGACCTTGAACCCGGCTTCGACCAGCAGCTGACTGGCCTCGACCGCGAATTGCCGGTGACCGGGCGCCGGATACTGCAAGTCATCGAGCGCCGGTGGAAAGCCGCCGAAGTCGTGCAGCGTTGCCGGTGACGGGTTCGCCATGACCCTCACGCCATCGGTCGCCCAATGCGGCGAGACCACCAGGACCGCCTTCACGCCGGACAATTCCTTGCCCAGGGCGTTCAGCCGGGCGCCAAGCTGCCCCGGTTCGAGCGCGAAAGTCGGCGCACCGTGGGAGATGAACAAGACCGGGGCGGGGGACATGGCCGGATACACGCTCGAGGGTTCAGGCCTTCTGCGCCACTGCCGGCTTGAGACGCGCGGCTGCGCCCGCGGCAAGTCGCGCATCGATGCTCAGCGGCCCGGCACCCAGTGCCGAGATGAGCAACATGCCGCCGGCCACCGAGATGTTCTTCATGAACAGCAGCTGGGTGACATATTGCTGGTCCGCCGGAGCCGACCACCAGGCATGGAAGACGACGCTGGCCGCCACGGTGAACAAGGCCAGCGCGAGTCCGACCAGGCGCACCTGGTAGCCGACCACCAGCGCCAGTCCGCCGAACAGTTCCAGCGCGCCGACCGCTGCCGCGAGCACCGTCGGTGCCGGTAGTCCGCCGCTGGCGATGAAGGCCGCGGTGCCCTGGATGTTGCCGAGCTTGCCGAAGCCGGAGAGGATGAACATCAGCGCCAGCAGCAGGCGCCCGACCACGGAAACATAGGCTTTGTAAGTATCATTCATTGCATTTCTCCTGAATAAAAGTGGATCGGGATGTCAGGCCAGGCGCCCATCCCGAAAGTCGTTCAGCGCCTGGTAAATTTCCTGGTCCGTGTTCATCACGAAGGGACCGTATTGGGCAATCGCTTCATGCAGCGGCCGGCCGGCGATCAGCAGGACTTTCGCTGCGCCGGCGGCTTCGATCACCACTCCGTCTGCCTCGGCTTCATTGGCGAGGATCGCCATGCGTTGTGCCGGCAGCGTTTTCCCTGCGATGTCGACTTCACCGCGATAGACGTAGACAAATGCATTGTGTCCGGCCGGCAGCGGCTGGGCGAAGCGGGTACCCGCCGGTAGCTGCAGGTCCAGGTACAACGGTGCCGTGGCCTCGCGCGTCACCGCGCCGGCGACGCCATGGCTCGCGCCGGCGATCACGGTCACAGCGACTCCGTCATCGGTTTCGAAGCGTGGCAGGTCGGCCGCGGCGAAATCGCGATACCACGGCTCGCTCATCTTGTCGCTGGCGGGCAGGTTCAGCCAGAGCTGGAAGCCTTCCATGACGCCGGCTTCCTGCTGCGGGATCTCGGAATGGATCACGCCGCGACCGGCGGTCATCCACTGCACGCCGCCGTTTTCGAGCAATCCCTCGTGGCCGGCGCTGTCGCGATGCCGCATGCGGCCGGCGATCATGTAGGTCACCGTCTCGAAGCCGCGATGCGGATGGTCGGGAAAGCCGCCGATGTAGTCATCCGGATTGTCGCTGGCGAAGGCATCGAGCATCAGGAAGGGGTCCAGCCGGCGCTGCAGCGGCTGCGTCAGCACCCGCGTCAGCTTGACGCCGGCGCCGTCGGAAGTCGGGCGGCCGACGACCAGGCGTTCGACGCTGCGCGACTGGCGGACCCGTTCGCTACCGTGGATTTTTTGGCGTGTCATGATGGCTCCTCGATCGGGTTGATGAATGCGTTGCGCGGTTTCAGGTTCAGGCCAGCGCCGCCGCCAGATCCGCTTCGGCCTGGGCAAAGCCGCGTTCGGCGGCTTCCGCGCCCATGTTGAGGCCTTCGGCGTAGATGAAATGCACGTCCGTCATGCCGAGAAAGCCGAGCACGGTCTTCAGGTAGGGCACCTGGCTGTCGGCCTCGGTGCCGCGATAGCTGCCGCCGCGGGCCAGGGCGACATAAACCGTCTTGCCCTTGAGCAGGCCCTCGGGACCCTGTTCGGTGTAGCGGAAGCTCACGCCGTTGCGGGCGATGGCATCGATCCAGTTCTTCAGTTGCACCGGCACGCCGAAGTTGTACATCGGCACGCCGAGCACGATCGCGTCGGCCGCCTGGACTTCGGCGATCAGCGCGTCATCGAGGGCGACGCGCGCCACCTGTT
>JANMTA010000015.1:0-1603 GCA_031389965.1 Betaproteobacteria bacterium | reverse complement strand
GTCGAAGAATTCGAGGCCTTCGATCTCTCGGTGCGCTGCCGGCTCGACCGCCGAGCCATAGAGGTGGCGTGCGGCGGCGGCATACAGTGTGTCGTTGATCAGCGTGGACTTGCCCGAGCCGGAAACGCCGGTGATGCAGGTGAGCAGGCCGACGGGAATCGCCAGGTCGACCTGCTTCAGGTTGTTGCCGCTGGCATTGCGAATATTCAGTTCGCGCAGCGCGTTGGGCGGCGTGCGTTTGGCCGGAATGGCGATCTCGCGCCGGCCCGAGAGGAAGGCGCCGGTCATCGAGGCGCTGTTGGCGGCGACTTGCGCCGGCGTGCCTTCGGCCACCACGCGGCCGCCGTGCTCGCCTGCGCCCGGCCCCATGTCGACGACGTAGTCGGCCGACTCGATGGCTTCGAGGTCGTGCTCGACCACGATTACCGTGTTGCCCAGGTCGCGCAGATGGGTCAGGGTTTCCAGCAGGCGCGCATTGTCGCGCTGGTGCAGGCCGATCGAGGGCTCATCGAGCACGTACATCACGCCCGTCAAACCCGAGCCAATCTGCGAGGCGAGACGGATGCGCTGCGCCTCGCCGCCGGAAAGCGTTTCCGCCGAACGGTCGAGCGAGAGGTAGTCGAGCCCGACGTTGATCAGGAAGGACAGGCGCGCGGTGATTTCCTTGAGGATTTTTTCGCCGACCTGGGCCTTCTGTCCGCTCAGTTGCAACAGGTTGAAGAAGTCGCGGCAGTTGATCAACGAGAAGCGACTGATGTCGGAAATCGTCTTGCCGCCGACGAAGACATGGCGCGCCTCGCGGCGCAGGCGCATGCCGCCGCACTCGGGGCAGGGCTTGTTGTTGAGGTACTTGGCGAGTTCCTCGCGCACCGCCATCGAGTCGGTTTCGCGGTAACGGCGCTCGAGGCTGGGGATGATGCCTTCGAAGGGGTGGATGCGATCAAAGCGGGTGCCCTTTTCGTTGAGATATTTGAACTTGATCTGGTCCTTGCCGGAGCCGTAGAGCACGATGTTGGTGGTCGCCAGGGGCAGCTTTTCAAAGGGAACATTGGTATCGATGGCGTAATGCGCGGCCAATGACTCCAGCATCTGGAAGTAGAACTGGTTGCGCCGGTCCCAACCCTTGATCGCGCCGGCGGCGAGGCTCAGGTGCGGATAGGCGACCACGCGCGCCGGATCGAAGAACTGGATCTGGCCGAGGCCGTCGCACTTCTGGCAGGCACCCATCGGGTTGTTGAAGGAGAACAGGCGCGGCTCGAGTTCCTGCAGCGCGTAGTTGCAGACCGGGCAGGCGAACTTCGAGGAGAAAAGGTATTCCTTGCCGGTGTCCATTTCCACGGCGAGCGCGCGGCCTTCGGCATGCATCAGCGCGGTCTCGAAGCTCTCCGCCAGGCGCTGGCGCACATCGGGTCGCACCTTGAGCCGGTCGACCACGATGTCGATGGTGTGCTTGTGCGTCTTGGCCAGCTTGGGCAGGCTGTCGATGTCATGCACCGCGCCATCCACCCGCAGCCGCACGAAGCCCTGCGCGCGCAGTTCGGCGAACAGGTCGAGTTGCTCGCCCTTGCGGTTGGCCACCACCGGGGCGAGGATCATCGGCTTC
>JANMTA010000564.1:0-6760 GCA_031389965.1 Betaproteobacteria bacterium | reverse complement strand
AATTTTTCGGTGGATTCGTTGTAGCGCACCAGCGCGTACCACAGCAGCAGCAGTGCGCCGCCGACCGCCAGGGTCCAGCCCCAGCTGCCCCACATTTCCGGCAGGTAGGCCTGGAAGCCGACCCGCGTCATTTCGAAGCTTTCGACATTGGTCTCGTCGATCGCGGTCAGCTTGAGTTTCCTGAACACGGCGCTGGCGATCGAGCCCATCCAGGAGAAGAAGAACATCGTCACCCAGAGTTTCAGGTGGCCTTCGCCCATGCGCCAGAGCGAGCCGGAGGCGCAGCCGCCGGCGAAGACCATGCCGATGCCGAAGATCAGGCCGCCGACCAGCGAGCCGATCCAGAAAGTGGCGGGAATCGCCAGGTAGGGGTCGATGACTTTTTTCTGGAACAGCAGCGCGGCGATCGGGATGCCGATGGCCAGTGCCAGGATCACGGCCTTGGTCATGTCGCCTTCGGCGGTCATGAAGGGTTCGCGGAAGGCGCGCGCGAAGCACAGGCGCGCGCGATGCATGATGAAGCCGATGGCGAAGCCGGCGACCACGATCACGGCGCGCGCGGCCAGCTTTTCGTCGCTGGAGCCGTACCATTGCGTGGCCCAGAGCAGGACGCCGACGATGACGGCGAGGCCCAGCCAGGGGTAGCGTTGCGTGACACTCTGCGGAATGTCCAGCGCGGGTGGCGCCTGCATGCCCCACTCGATGTGGTCGAGGGTCCACAGCAGCAGCTTGAGGCCGATTGCAGCGCCGGCCAGCAGGCCCAGCCACATCGCCCAGCCGGCAGGCGACGAATGCAGCACCGGGTTGAAAAATCCGCCGGTGGTGCAACCGCCGGCGAGTGCGGCGCCGATCCCCAGCATGCTGCCGCCGAGGGCGGCCCAGAGGTACTCGAGGGGTGGTGGCCGGTTGGGGCTGAACTGCCGTGACAGCAACGCGGCGGAAAAAGCGCCGACCACCAGCATGATGTTCATCAGCGACATGCGGTGCATCAGGAAACTGTCCGTTTGCTGGGGAATCCCGAGCGCGGGGCCGAGGCCGATCAGGTTGTTGAACCAGTCGCCCCAGAACTTGACGCCGCCGAACACGCCCCAGACCAGTCCGGAGAGCATCAGGCCGATGATCACCAGCACTAAAAGCATGGCGCCGACAAAGGGCGACCATTCCTCGACGAAGAGGGTCTGGTAGTCGGCCTTGAAGCCGCCCCGCCAGCCGCTGTCACTATCGTTGCTCATGGCAACATTCCTTTTCTATGTTCGTGACCACGCGGATGCATCACCGCGACGGCGAGGCATCCGCATGATGTCCGGCCGTAATTCCTAGTTGCAACTGGCCGGCGCGTCGCCGTCCTTGGCGCCCTTGGTCAGGAAGGCGGCGACGTCGTCGAGCAGTTCCTGGTCGGGCGTGTCGGCGAACTTCTCGGCGGCCTTGTTGCCGGACTTGATGCTGGCCCGATAAGCCTTGCTGACGTATTGCTTGACCGTGTCCTTGCCCTTGGCGTGTTTGTCGGCCTTGATGTAGGCCGCCCATTCCGCCTTGGTCTTGGAACTCGGGTTGATGGTGCCGACCGGCGTCACGGCATGGCAGGAAGTGCATACGCTGCGGTAATAAACGCGGCCGCGCTTCCAGTCGGCGTCGTAGGCGAAGGCCGAAGAGGCCAAGGTGGCCAGTACCGCGCCGGCGAGTAGGGAATGGTTCAGTTTCATGATGTTCTCCTATTGAAATCCGGGTGAAACGTGAAAAGTGAGACGGGGTGGAAAATCGCGGCTTTCATCACGTTTCCCGTTTCACGTTTCACGCTGTTTGGCTATTCGACTTCTTCCCAGCCGGTGATCATGGCCTTGATGTGGGCCGTGGGCGTATGGCCGGCGGTGGTCAGGTAAACGTGTGCGATCAGGAAGGCCAGCATCATGAAGGCCCCGATGGTGTGGCCCGTGGCGACCCATTCCAGCGGCAGCTTGTCGAGGCCCCAGGCAGGCCACTTGTCATAGAACAGGTAGAGGCCGCCGGTGATCCACAGCAGCGGGCCGACGCATACCAGGATCGCGAGATAGGCCAGGCGTTGCAGCGGGTTGTGCTTGCGCAGTTGCGTCAGCTTGAACGGATGTGGCGCATTTTTGAAGATGCCGAACAGGTAGTAGTTCGCCATCGCCACGACTTTTTCCGTGGTCGGGATGTACTGCTTCCATTCGCCGGTGGTGAAGTGCCAGAAGATCGCGAACACCCACAGTCCGATCAGCAACCAGGCGGCGACGGTGTGGTAGGCCACCGCCTTCTCGAAGCCGAAGATGGTGTAGGTGCCGTGGATGTCGAAGGCGGTCAGCATCAGGAAGATGATCAGACCGGCCTGCGACCAGTGCCAGAAACGCTCGAAGCGCTTGAAGACGTAGATACGTTCAGCCATTTCAGTTCTCCTTTTGGTGCCCGCCCGGCAGCCCGAAGGGCACCGAACGCCCCCTCGGGGGGCAGCGAACAAAGTGAGCGTGGGGGTTCATGGGTGCTTGCGGCTGGATACGATGCGCAGGGCGCCGTGACCGATGACGCCGAGCAGGGTCAGGAAGATCACGCTCCAGCCGATGGTGTCGAGCAGCTTGTTGTTGTCGCGGACCGGGATGTAGATGCCCTGGATGCCGGCCAGTCGGCCATCCTTGCTGTGGCATTCGACACAGCCCAGCGCCTTCTCCTTGGGCGCGACCATGTGCGTGATCGGCCAGGACATCTCGGTCTTGATGAAGTCGAACTTGCCCGAGTAAGGCGCGCCCGAATCCTTCATGCCGACCGGAATCGCCTTGTCCCAGTCGAGGTTCTTCCAGTAGCCAGTGTCGTCGTTGCCGGCGGTATGCGGCGTGATCAGCGTCTTGTTGACCGGGTCGTAGGGCTGCGAGCCGCGGAACACTTTCATTGGCCAGATCATCGACTTGCCGTCGCTGGCGCTGCCGCCCATCTTGTTGATCCGGGTGCGCTGCTCGGACTTCTCGATCTTGTCGGTCACAAGGGTGTAATCCACACGGCCGTTGAACCAGGCATATTCGGGCTTGACGTTTTCGGCCAGGGTGAAGTCGCCCTTGCGCGATTCATAGGTGATGCGACCCTTGGCATCCTTCCTGGTGATGTGCTTGCCTTCGGCGTCGCGCTTGCCGGCGGTGGACCAGTCCCAGGTCAGCTTGGTGGCTATGCCGCCACGGGCGTAGGTCGGTATATGGCAGGTCTGGCAGGCGATCCTGGTCGCGTGCTGGTTCAGCCGTGCTTCTTTCTTGTGCGGGCCATTGCCGTGGCAGGCGACGCAGGTGGCGGGGTTGCCCTTGTCCGCCTTGCCGCGGATGCGCGCGCCCGCCTTGTCCTGTGCGGTCGGCGTGTAGCGGCTGCCGGCGACGTCATGGCTGGACGCCGAGTGGCAGGTGCCGCAAGTGAAATCCAGGCCCTCGGCGTCCATGTGCACATCGACGTCCTTGGTCGGCGCTGCCAGCGAGGTATCCATGTCGCCATGCTTGACGCCATCGCCGCCGCCGCCGTTGAAGTGGCAGGCGCCGCAGGTGTCGCGACTGGTCTTGCCGACCTTCTGCGCGATCTTGGCCAGGTCGATGCCCTTGATGATCTTGCCCGAGCCCGGCGGGAATTCCGTGTCCTTGACTACCGGATTGCCGGCGAAGCCGGGCGGCTTCTTGTAGTTGCCGGTGGTGTCATGGCAGGCCAGGCAATCGACGTTTTCTTCGGACTTGAAGTCGAAGCTGGCGTCCTTCCAGCCGTAGCCGACGTGGCAACTGGTGCATGACGCGTAATTCGAGGCGATGGAAATGCAGAAGTTGTTGATCACCGTCTTCTTGCCCAGCGTCTGCTGGGTGTCGGGATTCAGGTATTCCCATTTCCAGTGCTTGGTGCGGTGAATCTGGCCGGCGGCCTCGGTGTGGCAGCGCAGGCAGGCCTTGGTGACTGCGGGCCCGGAGTTGAAGGTCTGCTGCAGTTCCTTGAACTTGGTGTGGTCCGCGGTGGTGGTGAGCTTGAGCGGTTTGGCTTCCTCAGCCAGTACCGGGCCGGCGGTGGCCAGCCAGCCGGCGCAGCACAACGCCAGCGCGGCTCGGGTAAATAGATGCCTCATCAAACACCTCCATCGGCTTCATATCAGATAATTTGAAAATCATTATCTGCTTATATACCGATGGATGTTTGATGCAGATCAACAAAGCTGACTGACGTCCCGCACTGCTCCGGTGTCGGCCGAGGTGGTCATTGCGGCATAGGCCAGCAGCGCGGGCGAGACCTCGCGCTGGCGCTTGAGCGGCTTCCAGGCGTGCACGCCGCGGGCGTCCATGGCCGTGCGCCGTGCCGCCAGCGCCGACTCTTCGAGCACAAGGTGGACGCGCCGGTTGGGAATGTCGATCTCGATGGTGTCACCCTCTTCGACCAGGCCGATGGCGCCGCCGGCGGCCGCTTCCGGCGAGGCGTGGCCGATGGAAAGCCCCGAGGTACCGCCGGAGAAGCGCCCGTCGGTCAGCAGGGCGCAGACCTTGCCGAGATCCTTGGATTTGAGATACGAGGTCGGATACAGCATTTCCTGCATGCCGGGGCCGCCCTTGGGCCCTTCATAGACCACGACCACGATGTCGCCGGCGACAATCTGGTCGGCGAGGATCTTCTCCACGGCTTCTTCCTGCGATTGGCAGACGCGGGCGCGGCCGGTGAATTTGAGGTTGGAATCATCGACGCCGGCGGTCTTGACCACGCAGCCCTTCTCCGCGATGTTGCCGTACAGCACCGCCAGCCCGCCGTCTGTGGAATAGGCGTGGGCCAGATCGTGAATGCAGCCGTTGGCGCGATCGAGGTCGAGTTTCGGATAGCGGCGATTCTGCGAGAAGGCGGTTTGCGTCGGCACGCCGCCCGGCGCCGCACGATAGAACTCATGCACCGCCGGCGCGTGGTTGCGCTTGACGTCGCAGCAGTCGAGCGCCTCGCCCATGCTCGGATAGAGCACGGTCGGGCAATCGCGATTGATCAGACCGGCGCGATCCAGTTCGCCGAGGATGGCCATGATGCCGCCGGCGCGATGCACGTCTTCCATGTGGTATTTCTGCGTTGCCGGCGCGACCTTGGCCAGGCAGGGCACCTTGCGCGACATGCGGTCGATGTCGCCCAGGTTGAAGTTGACTTCGGCTTCCTGCGCGGCGGCCAGCAGGTGCAGTACGGTGTTGGTCGAACCACCCATGGCGATGTCGAGTGCGATGGCATTCTCGAAGGCGGCGAAGCTGGCAATGCTGCGCGGCAGGGCCGAGGCGTCGTCGCCTTGGTACCAGCGCTTGCAGAGTTCGACGACGACCCTACCGGCCTTGCGGAACAGCTTCTCGCGGTCGGCGTGGGTCGCCAGCAGCGAGCCGTTGCCGGGCAAGGACAGGCCGAGCGCCTCGGTCAGGCAGTTCATCGAGTTGGCGGTGAACATGCCCGAGCACGAGCCGCAGGTCGGGCAGGCCGAACGCTCCATGGCCGCCACGTCGGCGTCGCTGTTCCTGCTGTCGCCGGCCTCGATCATGGCGTCGATCAGGTCCACCATGCGGTACTCGCCGCGCCACTTCACCTTGCCCGCCTCCATCGGCCCGCCGGAGACGAACACGGCGGGGATGTTGAGGCGCAGCGCGGCCATCAGCATGCCCGGGGTGATCTTGTCGCAGTTGGAAATGCAGACCATGGCATCGGCGCAATGGCCGTTGACCATGTACTCGACCGAGTCGGCGATCAGCTCGCGCGAAGGCAGGCTGTAGAGCATGCCGCCGTGGCCCATGGCGATGCCGTCGTCGATCGCGATGGTGTTGAATTCCTTGGCCACGCCGCCGGCCGCCTCGATCTCGCGCGCCACCAGCTGGCCCATGTCCTTCAGATGCACGTGCCCCGGCACGAACTGGGTGAAGGAATTCACCACCGCGATGATCGGTTTGTCGAAGTCGCCATCCTTCATGCCGGTGGCGCGCCATAGCGCGCGGGCGCCGGCCATGTTGCGGCCGTGGGTGGAAGTGCGGGAACGATAGACGGGCATGGGAACCTCCGACGCGAATGAGTGAGAGAGAGTGTGTGATTGTACCGCCGTACCGCCAGCACCGACTTTTGACCTGTCAGCCTATCGACCGGTTCCGGTCACCGGGGCCACGCCGCGGCGAAAGATCACGGCCGACCCACTGCGACGGCCAGGTTCGCCAAGCCAGTGGCGGCAAAGCAGCGGGAACGGTCAGTTACGGTTAAATGACTAAGAGATATTTCCGGCGCAACGCCATTTACGAAAAGCAACTTTCTGAGGGACCGCTCCCCCCATATTGTTGCCATTCGACCATCACCGCTGGAAAACCGATGACCGATATTTAGACAGTGTTTGCCATGCTATTCGCCGGGCAAGTCCCGGCGCACGCTGGTCCATACCCGGCGATTGACGACTGCACCCGGCGTCAACGGTACTCCCCGTAAGCTCATTGGGTTTCCTATTTTCCACATATTCAGAAGTTGACATGCTAGTATTGTTACTCTAAGTTCAAATTGCTTTTTATTGATGATCTGGATCATGATAAAACAAACACTTATCGGATTTACCCTGTCACTCGCTGCTACGGCAGTGTTCGCCGCTCCGGCCGACGAAATCAAGTCATTACTAGAGCAAAACAAACCTGCGGCCGCTTACGAGCAAGGTCGGGCTGCACCGGGGGAGTTGGGCAATCCGTTGTTTGACTTCTTTTTCGGCATCGCGGCGATTGATTCCGGGCACCCTGGCGAAGGCGTACTGGCTCTG
>JANMTA010000526.1:0-4324 GCA_031389965.1 Betaproteobacteria bacterium | reverse complement strand
GACCATCCCGCCCCCCGAGGAAATCCCGGCAAAGATGCCCTCTTCGCGCGCCAGCCGCCGCGTCATTTCCTCGGCCTGACCCTGGCCCACGTTTTCCACCTGATCGACGCGCGAGCGATCGAATATCTTCGGCAGGTAGGCTTCCGGCCATTTGCGGATGCCGGGAATCTGCGAGCCTTCCTCGGGCTGGCAACCGATGATGCGGATCGCCGGGTTCTTTTCCTTGAAATACTGCGAGCAGCCCATGATGGTGCCGGTGGTACCCATGCTCGAGACGAAATGCGTGAAGCGGCCCGCCGTGTCGCGCCAGATTTCCGGACCGGTGGTTTCGTAATGCGCCAACGGGTTGTCCGGATTGGCGAACTGGTCGAGCACGATGCCCTTGCCGTCGTTCATCATCCGTTCGGCCAGGTCGCGCGCGGCTTCCATGCCGCCGGCCTTGGGCGTCAGCACCAGTTCGGCGCCGAAGGCGCGCATGGTCTGGCAGCGTTCGAGGCTCTGGTTCTCCGGCATGATCAGGATCATGCGGTAACCGCGCATCGCCGCCGCCATCGCCAGCGCGATCCCGGTATTGCCCGAGGTGGCTTCGATCAGCGTGTCGCCGGGCTTGATGCGGCCGCGCGCCTCGGCGTGGGTGATCATCGACAGCGCCGGCCGGTCCTTGACCGAACCCGCTGGATTGTTGCCTTCGAGCTTGACCAGGATCACGTTGTTGCGCCGGGTGTTCTCCGCGCCGGGCAGGCGCTTCAACTGCACCAGCGGCGTGTTGCCGACGAAATCCTCGAGCGTCTTCCAGGTCATGGCATCTGCCTCACCTGGACAGCCATTTCACATACTCGGCAACACCTTCTTCAACCGTCGCGAAGGCCTCCTGATAGCCCGCGTCGCGCAATTCCGCAAGATCGGCCTCGGTGAAGCTCTGGTACTTGCCCTTCAATGCGTCCGGAAAGGGAATGTATTCGATGATGCCCTGGGCCACGAGTTCGGCCACTGACTGGACCGGCTTGCCCTCCAGCGCGCGACACGCATTCACCGTGGCGGCCGCCAGTTCGTTGAAGCTCTGCGCGCGCCCGGTACCGATGTTGTAGATGCCGGAGCAGCGGCTTTCGAGAAAATCCATGTTGACCTTGACCACGTCGCCGACGTAGACGAAATCGCGGCGCTGCTCGCCATTGCCATAACCGTCATGGCCTTCGAACAGCCTGACCTTGCCCTCGGCCCGATACTGGTTGAAATGGTGGAAGGCGACCGATGCCATGCGCCCCTTGTGCTGCTCGCGCGGGCCATAGACATTGAAATAGCGGAAGCCGGCGACTTGAGAGTCGGCGCTGGTCGCATCTGGCCCGATTCGGCGACGCACCACCTGGTCGAAGAGGAATTTCGAGTAGCCATAGACATTGAGCGGGGATTCGAACTCGCGCTCTGCGCGGAACACGCCACCACCGCCGTAGACCGAGGCACTCGAGGCATATAGCAACGGGGTCTCCTGCTCGGCGCAGAAATCCAGCAGGGCCAGCGAGTAGCGGTAATTGTTGGCCATCATGTAGCGGCCATCGGTTTCCATGGTGTCCGAGCATGCCCCCTGATGCAGGATGGCTTCGATGCCGCCGTCGAGTTGCCCGTTCTCGACCATTTCGAGGAACTCGTGCTTGTCCAGATAGTCGGCGATCTCGCAATCGGCAAGATTGAGGAATTTGTCGGCGCGCGTCAGGTTATCCACCGCGATGATGTCGGAAATGCCGCGCTCGTTGAGCGCCTTGACCAGGTTTGCGCCAATAAAACCCGCGGCGCCGGTGACTACGTAGTACATAGAGTTCCTATGCAGAAAAGCATGAAATGTGAAACGTGAAATGTGAAATGCCGGCGTCTCCTGTCACGTTTCACTTTTCACTTTTCACGGAATTTGCCAATTCTTCCAGACTGCACGTTGCCGTGCCCAATTTGCCGACCACGATACCGGCGGCGAGATTGGCCTGGCGCATTGCCTGCGGCATGGACAAACCGCTGCCAAGCATTACCGCCAGCGTGGCGATGACCGTGTCCCCGGCTCCGCTGACATCATAAACCTCGCGCGCCAGTGCCGGCTCATGCGTGGTGCCGCCGGAAGAAAACAGCGTCATGCCCTCCTCGCTGCGGGTGACCAGCAAGGCGTCCAGCTGCAGTTCGCTGCGCAGACGGTTGGCCTTCTGCGCAAGCTCCGCTTCGTCCTTCCAGCGGCCGACCACAGCGCGCAACTCCGCTCGATTCGGCGTGAGCAGGGTTGCGCCGGCGTAACGCGCGTAGTCCTCGCCCTTGGGATCGACCAGCACCGGCTTTCCGGCCGCGCGGGCAAGGGAAATCATTTCCGTGATGTGGGCGAGACCGCCCTTGCCGTAATCGGAGAGGATCACGACATCGCAGCCGGCCAGGCGCGATTCGAAATCTGCGAGCTTGGCTTGCAGGGCTTCGTGATCGGGCGCGTTTTCAAAGTCGATGCGCAGCAGTTGCTGCTGGCGGCCGATCACACGCAGCTTGACGGTGGTGCTGAGCTTGGCATCTTCATGCAGGCTGCACTCGATGCCGGAGTTGCCCATCAGGCGCGCCAGGGTCTGCCCGGCTTCGTCGGCACCGACCACCGACAACAGCGTCACGCGCGCTCCCAGTGCAGCGCAGTTGCGCGCCACGTTGGCAGCGCCGCCCGGACGTTCCTCGGTGCGCTCGACCTTGACCACGGCAACCGGCGCTTCCGGCGAAATGCGCGAGACATCGCCGAACCAGTAGCGATCCAGCATCACGTCGCCGACGACGAGGATGCGGGTATTGGCGGTATCAGGAAGTGTGTTCATAGCCTGCCGATGGCGAAATATTCCAGTCCGGCCTTGCGTGGCGTCGCCGGATCGTAGAGATTGCGGCCGTCGAAAATCACCGGTGTCTTCAGCATGGCCTTGATGGCAGCGAAATCGGGGCTGCGGAATTCCTTCCACTCGGTGACGATGGCCAGGGCATCGGCGCCATCCAGCGCTTCCATCGGTGTTGCGGCATAGCTGATGCGCGGATTGTCGCCGAGGACACGCTGCGCTTCGTGCACGGCCACCGGATCGTAGGCGCGAATCGATGCGCCGCGCGCCAGCAGGTCGGCAATCAGCACCAGGCTCGACGCCTCGCGCATGTCGTCGGTATTCGGCTTGAAGGCCAGGCCCCACAGGGCGAAGGTCTTGCCGCTGAGATCCTTGCCGAGGCGCTTCGTAATTTTTTGGCCCAGCACGTTCTTCTGGACTTCGTTGGCGGCCTCGACCGCCTGCAGTACCTGCAGGCCCTGGCCGGATTCCCGCGCGGTGCGGATCAGGGCGCGGACGTCCTTGGGAAAGCAGGACCCGCCGTAACCGACGCCGGGATAAAGGAAATGGAAGCCGATGCGCGGATCGGAACCGATGCCCCTTCTCACCAGTTCGATGTCGGCACCGAGCTCTTCCGCCAGGTTGGCCAGTTCGTTCATGAAGCTGATGCGCGTCGCCAGCATGGCATTGGCAGCATACTTGGTCAGTTCCGCGCTCTTCACGTCCATCACGATCAGACGCTCGTGGTTGCGCTGGAAGGGCGCGTAAAGTTCGCGCATCATTTCGACGGCGCGCGCATCGTCGGCGCCGACCACGATGCGATCGGGCTTCATGAAGTCGTCTACGGCCGCGCCCTCCTTGAGGAACTCGGGATTCGAGACAACGCTGAAGTCGATATTTTCGCCACGCGCCAGCAGTTCCGCGGCGATCGCCGCGCGCACCTTGTCGCCGGTACCGACCGGGACCGTGGATTTGTTCACCACGACCTTGTAGCCTTTCATGTGGCGTCCGACGTTGCGGGCTGCCGGACGACGTATTGCAGGTCGGCGGCACCATCTTCATCGGGCGGGGTGCCGACGGCGACGAATTGAATGACGCCGTGGGCGACCGCGGCTTCAACGTCGGTGGTAAAGCGCAAGCGCCCGGCGGCCTCGTTCTTCCTCAATATGGCCTCCAGGCCCGGCTCGTAGATCGGAATGCCGCCGGCGTTGAGGGTACGGATTTTTGCGGCATCCAGATCGAGACAGAGCACGTCGTTGCCGACGTCGGCGAGACAGGTGCCGGAAACCAGACCAACGTAACCGGTGCCGATGACAGTGATTTTCATGGCTTTTTATGGAGCAATGTCGAATTCTTCGGTGCGTTTGGGCGGATAGGTTTCCCAGCCGCCGCAACCGGGGCAGCGCCAGTAGAACTGGCGTGCCTTGAAACCACAAGCATCGCAGCGATAGCGCGCAACGCGGCGGGTGTGATTGTGAATCAGGTTCTTGATCAGTTCCAGATCGGGG
>JANMTA010000314.1:0-2520 GCA_031389965.1 Betaproteobacteria bacterium | reverse complement strand
GCCGGTTTGTGCCGCGGACTGGCGAGCAGGTCGGCATAATTGCCGGCGAGGCGCGCCGCCTGCCACTCCTTGAGCCGCGGGAAATCGCCGGGTTCGGGGTCGCCCACCCGTTCGGCACGCAACGCCTGCGCTTCGGCGATGCAGGCGGCCAACTCCTGGCCGATGACTTCCTTGTCGAGATCCTCATCCATGGCAGGGATTATCCATCCAGCCGCTACAGGGCCGTTAGAGTGGCCTGCCTAATCAGGCGTTTCCCCGGCGCGTAGACTGACAAAATGCGCTATGCCCATGCAGGAGGAGGTTTGGAATGAACGCAATCGAACCGCTAGCAGGCGCGGTTACCGGGCAGGAAGCCGGGTCTGCCGCATTTAATGGCGTCTTCAGCACCATGCATGCCGCAACCCGGCGCAGCCCCATGGTCGAGCGTAGCCGCCGGCAAACGCAACTGGATGCCCTGATCGCCCTGGTGCACGACAACGCCGAACGCTTTGTTGCGGCGATCTCGGCCGATTTCGGCCATCGCTCGGCGCATGAAACGCGTCTGCTCGAATTATTTCCCAGCCTGGAAGCGATTCGCCACAATCGCTCCCACGTCGGCGCCTGGATGAAGCCGCAGAAGAAGTCGCCCTCGATCTGGTTCCGGCCCGGGCGGGCGCGCATCATCCCGCAGCCGCTGGGCGTGGTCGGCATCATCGTGCCCTGGAACTACCCGCTGTTCCTCGCGATTTCGCCGCTGGCGGCGGCGCTGGCGGCCGGCAACCGGGTGATGATCAAGATGTCGGAATTCACGCCGCACACGGGCGAACTGCTGGCGGGCCTGGTTTCAAAATATTTTTCCGCGGAGGATGTATCTGTCGTGCTCGGTGATGCGACGGTCGGCGCCGGCTTTGCGCGCCTTCCTTTCGATCATCTGCTATTTACCGGATCGACCCGCGTCGGCCACGACATCATGCGCATGGCGGCGGACAACCTGACGCCGGTGACGCTGGAGCTGGGTGGCAAGTCGCCGGTGATCGTTGGCCCCGACTACCCGCTGGAAAAGGCCGCGGAGCGCATCGTGGTCGGCAAACTGCTGAACGCCGGCCAGACCTGCATCGCGCCCGACTATGTGCTGGTGCCGGCCGGCCGTGAACAGGCCTTCGTGAACGCGGCGCGCGCGGTGGTGGCCAAGTGTTTTCCGGCCATGGCAACCACGCCGGACTACACCGCGATCATCAATGACCGGCACTATCAGCGTCTGCAGGGCTACGTCAGCGACGCTCGGGAGCGCGGCGCCAGGATCGAACCGCTGTCGACAGCCACCGCCGATGTCACCGCTCGCCGCCTGCCGCCGCTGGCGCTGCTGAATGTCAACGATGACATGCGCGTGATGCAGGACGAGATCTTCGGTCCGCTGCTGCCCATCCTGCCCTACGCGGACCTCGATGCCGCTATCGCCTATGTCAATCGGCATCCGCGCCCGCTGGCCCTGTACTGCTTCGAGAATGACTCCGGCCGCCGCGACCGCGTGCTCAACGAAACCGTGGCCGGCGGCGTCACGGTCAATGACACCATCCTGCACATCGCGCAGGAAGACCTCCCCTTCGGCGGCGTCGGCCCCAGTGGCATGGGCCATTACCACGGCATCGAGGGCTTCAAGACCTTCTCCAAGCAAAAGGCGGTTTTTTACCAGTCTGCGCTGAACGGCATGTCGCTGTTCAACCCGCCCTATGGTGCGTTGTTCGAGCGCCTGACGAAATTCCTGATCCGCTGACGGCCATGCTGCCCCGACGGCAAATCATCAAGACCGGCATCGCAGGTGGTTCGCTGCCCGCGGATCACGGCATCGTCGCGCACAATATTCCGGCGCTCCGGGCATCGCCCGGCAGGTTTCGGGTCGTGGCGCGGACCTGAAAGTCGGCGATGGCGGCACGGCAAATGCGCTGGCTCCTGCTCTGCGAACTGCTGTTGTACTCGCTGCTGGGCGGCTGGCTGGTGTCGCGTATGGGCTGGACTCCGTTGCAGGGGCTCGGTTTCGGGCTGGCAGCCTTTCTCGGCGTGCGCCTGTTCCTCGTGTTGATGACATTCGGCTTCATGCTGGCGGGTTCGAGTGTGGTGCCCGAGAAACTGCGCATCGGCCCGATCGATGCGCTGCGCATGGTGTTCGAGGAATATGCCGCGCTGATTCTGCTGTTTACTGCGATACAGCCTTTCGAATCCTTCTGGCTGGGGCCGGATCGGCTGAATAAGCTGAGCGGGGAACGCCTGCCCCTGCTGCTGATCCACGGCTACCAGTGCAATCGCGGCTTTTGGTTATGGTTGCGGCCAAGAATCGAAGCGGCCGGCTGGACCGTGGCAACCCACAGCATGGAGCCGGCATGGACGGAAATCGACAACTATGCCGAGGGTATCGCCCGGCGCATCGATGAGGTGCTGGCGGCGACCGGCGCGCCGCAGGTGATCCTGATCGGCCACAGCATGGGCGGACTGGCCTGCCGCACGTATCTGCGGAACCATGGCAAGGGCAAGGTGGCGCGCATG
>JANMTA010000309.1:0-4812 GCA_031389965.1 Betaproteobacteria bacterium | reverse complement strand
GTCTGTGCGCCAGCACACACACGCCGGGCGATCGGCGCAGCGGCGTCTCGAACGCCGTGTCCGCGATGAAGTTCGGGGAGGAATACAGCTTCACTACCGGGTAGGAGCCCGCCCGGTGGATCAGGCCCTGCGCCAAGTCGTCCCCTGCGGTCCGTCTTCCAGCACGATGCCGGCGGCCTTGAGCTCATCGCGGATGCGGTCGGATTCGGCGAAGTTTTTCGCCTTTTTCGCCGTACTGCGGGCGCCGACTCTTGCTTCGATCTCCTCGTTGCACAGGCCGCCTGCGGGCGCGGCCTGCAGGAAGCCTTGCGGGTCGCGCTGCAGCAGGCCGAGCACGCCGCCCAGCGCCTTGAGCTGGCCGGCCAGTGCCGCTTCGCCGCGATTCACCAAAGTGGCCAGGTCGAACAGCACCGCCATCGCCTCCGGCGTGCCGAAGTCGTCATCCAGCGCCGCCTTGAAGCGCACGGCATGGGCCTCGTTCCAATCCACTGGCGTTTCGCCGGCGACGCCCTTGAGCGCGGTGTATAGCCGCGTCAGCGCCTGGCGCGCATCGTCGAGATGGACGTCGGAATAATTCAGCGGGCTGCGATAGTGGGCGCGCAGGATGAAGAAGCGCACCACTTCGGCGTCGTACTTTTTCAGCACCTCGCGGATGGTGAAAAAGTTGCCGAGCGACTTCGACATCTTCTCGTCATCGATACGGACGAAACCGTTGTGCATCCAGTAATTGACGAACTGGCACTGCTCATTGGCGTCCATGGCGCCTTCCGACTGGGCGATCTCGTTCTCGTGATGGGGAAACTGCAGGTCCTGGCCGCCGCCGTGGATGTCGAAGTGCTTGCCGAGCAGTTGCGAGCCCATGGCCGAGCATTCGATATGCCAGCCCGGGCGACCCGGCCCCCAGGGCGATTCCCATTTGACTTCGGCCGGCTCGTCCTCGCGGGCGTGCTTCCACAGCACGAAATCGAGCGGATCCTGCTTGCCGGCCATGACATCGACGCGTTCGCCGGCACGCAGGTCTTCCAGCGACTTGCCGGAAAGCTTGCCGTAGCCATCGAACTTGCGCACCGAGTAGCAGACATCGTTGCTCCCTGCGACATAGGCATAGCCGTTCTTTTCCAGCGTGACTATCATGTCCAGCATTTGCGGCACGTAGTCGGTGGCGCGCGGCTCCGCGTCCGGGCGCAGCACGCCCAACGCCCCGGCGTCCTCGTTCATGGCGGCGATGAAGCGGTCGGTCAGCTGGCGGATCGTCTCGCCGTTTTCCTGCGCGCGGCGGATGATCTTGTCGTCGATGTCGGTGATGTTGCGCACATAGTTCAAGGCATAACCGCTGGCCCGCAGCCAGCGCGCCACCAGGTCGAACACCACCATCACGCGGGCATGTCCGAGATGGCAAAAGTCATACACCGTCATGCCGCAGACGTACATAGCGACGCGGCCGGGTTGAATGGGGATAAAGGCCTGCTTGTCGCGGGCCAGAGTGTTATATATCTTCAGCATGGGGTAGGGAATCGCCTGAACGTCGCGATAAGCAGAAAGATGGGCACGAAAGGCTCGTATTATCGCGCCATTGATCAAACTTGCTCAGGTTGTCGGGAGGGCGGGCCTTCTTGGTAGAATCCGAAGCTGAATCCTGGATAGTTTATCCCGGCTAAAACGCAGTTCCAGCGCAGGTCGACGCCAGTTGCATCGGCATCAAGCGCAGCGGCCGCAACAAATCAATTTCGGGCAACCGCCAAAAAGAAGTAAATACCATGACCAAAATACGCCTCAACGCCGCACACCTTCTGGTTTCAGCCGCTTCTGTTGCCCTCCTGCTGCTGGCACCGGCGGTTCGTGCCGATGCCCTGCAGGACATCAGCAAACAGCTCAAGCAGGGGCAGCATGCCCAGGCGCTGGAACAAGTCGACAAGTACCTGGCGGGGAAGCCCAAGGACGCCCAGGGCCGCTTCCTCAAGGGCGTCATTCTGACCGAGATGAACAAGCCAAACGAGGCCATCGCGGTATTCACCAAGCTGACCGAGGATTATCCGGAACTGCCGGAACCCTATAACAATCTCGCCGTCATCTACGCCCAGCAGAAGCAGTTCGACAAGGCCAAGCAGGCGCTGGAAATGGCCATTCGTACCAATCCATCTTATGCCACCGCCTACGAGAACCTCGGCGACATCCATGCGCGGCAGGCGAGCCAGGCCTATGACAAGGCGCTGCAGATCGACTCATCGAACTCCAGCGCGCAGAACAAGCTCGCCCTGATGCGCGATTTGATGAGAATCTCCAGTCGCCCCGGCAAAGCCGGCAAACCAATCGGCGATGGCCGTTCGGCGGAACCGGTCAACATTGCAGAAGCTCCCAAATCCAACGCCGTGGCCGCTGCCGCCGCCACAACGTCAAACCCCGCCCCGACGCCCGCCGGCGATGCGACTACCGAGATCACCCGGACTATCGAACTGTGGGCGGCGGCCTGGTCGCGCAAGGACGTCAAGGCCTACCTCGCCGCCTATGCTCCCGACTTCAAGACCCCGGCCGGCGAGTCGCGTGCGGCGTGGGATGCGGAACGGCAAAAACGCATCAACAAGCCAGGAGCATTTCAGGTCAGCGTCGAAAACCTGCGCATCAGCGTCGATGGCGACACGGCAACGGCAAAATTCCGCCAGCACCACAGGTCGGCCACGCTCAAGACCTCGAGCAACAAGGTTCTGCAGTTGGGCAAAAGAGACGGCAAGTGGCTGATTCTGCAAGAGCGGGTCGGTAGCTGATGCGTTAAAGGTATTCGACATCATTCTTCGTTCTTCACCCCTCTCCCGTTCTCTTACCGTTCATTTCCCGGAGGTTTCATGCACCGTCTGCTATTGCTTGCATTCGCACTTCTTTCCAGCATCACCGCGTTCGCCGCCAACCCCCAGCTTGAAGTGAAGACTTCGCAGGGAACCATAACCATCGAGTTGTATCAGGACAAGGCGCCCAAGTCGGTGGAGAACTTTCTGCAGTATGCAAAGGATGATTTCTTCAACGGCACCGTGTTTCACCGCGTGATTCCCGGCTTCATGATCCAGGGCGGCGGCTTCACCGCGGACCTGAAGCAGAAGGACACCCGCGCCCAGATCCAGAACGAAGCCAAGAACGGGTTGAAGAACGAAACGGGTACCCTGGCCATGGCGCGCACCAACGATCCGCATTCGGCAACCGCGCAATTCTTCATCAACCTCAAGGACAACAGCTTTCTCGACTATCCGGGCCGCGATGGCTGGGGCTACGCCGTATTCGGCAAGGTCGTGCAGGGCTACGACATCGTGCAGAAGATCGCCACCGTACCGACCAGCAATGCCGGCCCGCACCAGAACGTGCCGACCACCCCGGTGCTGATCGAATCCGTCAAGCTGCTACCGACAAAGAAATAATTTCCACTGGACGACACTCTCATGATCAAACTCACCACCAACCACGGCGCCATCACCCTCGAACTCGATGCCGAAAAGGCGCCCAAGAGCGCCGCCAACTTCCTCGCCTACGTCGAAGCCGGCCACTATGACAAGACGATTTTTCACCGGGTGATCGACGGCTTCATGATCCAGGGCGGCGGCTTCGAGCCGGGCATGGACCAGAAACCGGTCAAGGCGGCGATTGAAAACGAAGCGAAGAACGGCCTCAGGAACGAGATGTACACGGTCGCCATGGCCCGCACCAGCGACCCGCACTCGGCCACGGCGCAGTTCTTCATCAACGTCGGCAACAACGACTTCCTCGACTTCGACAAGTGCCAGGACGGATGGGGCTACTGTGTATTCGGTCGCGTCGTCGAGGGCAAGGATGTCGTCGACAAGATCAAGGCGGTCAAGACCGGCAACAAGGGCTTCCACCAGAACGTCCCGCGCGAAGACGTCGTCATCGAGCGCGCAGAAGTCATCTAAGCTCGCGGCGGTTCCATGCTGACTATCGCCGGAACCGCCCGTTTCGTTTCCGACCTGCACCTGCGGGCGGAACGGCCCGACCTGACCCAGCGCTTCGCTGTCTTCCTCGCCGGTACCGCCGCGGCGAATGTCGACACCCTGTTCATCCTCGGCGACCTGTTCGAGTACTGGATTGGTGACGACAACCTGACCGATTCCTTCAATGCCGATGTCTGCGCCTTGCTGCGCGGCACGGTCGACATGGGTACGGACATCTGCTTCATTGCCGGCAACCGCGATTTCCTGATCGGCGAGACCTTTGCCACAGCAGCAGGGATCAGACTGCTGCCGGAAACCGCAATAGTCGGCGCTGGCGGTACGGCAACCCTGATCATGCATGGCGATACGGTGTGCACCGACGACCTGCCCTACCAGGAATTCCGGCGCATGGTGCGCTCGCCGGAATGGCAGCAGCGCTTTCTGGCCCGGCCGCTGCCGGAACGCCGTGCCGAAGTCGAAAGCTTGCGGCGCCGCAGTACCGAAGCGATGCAGGGAAAGACCGCCGCCATCATGGATGCCAATGCCTCTGCGATCCGCGCGGCGCTCACCGCTCATGGTTGCAGCCGCCTGATCCACGGCCATACCCACCGACCGGCGCACGAAGTGTTTGAACTCGAATCGGGCAGCGCCGAACGCTGGGTACTATCCGACTGGGATACGGACCGCGGCGACGCGCTGGAAATCGGCCCAGCCGGCGTGCGCCGGCTCGACCTGTCGACTTAGGCCAGGCCCCGCCCCAGGTCGGCCTTGAGGTCGGCCGGACTTTCGAGGCCGACCGCAATCCGCAACAAGCCTTCGACTATGCCTGACGCCGCCCGCGCTTCGGCCGAGATGCGGCCATGGGTGGTCGATGCGGGAT
>JANMTA010000308.1:0-9719 GCA_031389965.1 Betaproteobacteria bacterium | reverse complement strand
TATGCGCGCCATCGGCCGTCCTATCCGCCCGAACTGTTCGCCTGGCTGGCCCGGCAATGCCCGACGCGAGACATGGCCTGGGATTGCGCCACCGGCAACGGCCAGGCGGCACTGGCACTGGCGGAACATTTCGGGCGAATTCACGCCACGGATTTTTCCGCCGAACAATTGGCCCAGGCCAAGCCCCATCGCTGCATCGACTACCGTTTGGCGCCGGCGGAAGCCAGCGGCCTGGCCACTCACAGCTGCGATCTGGTCGTGGTTGCACAGGCATTGCACTGGTTTTGCAACGAGCGCTATTTCGCCGAGGTGCGACGGGTACTCAAGCCGGGCGGCCTGTTCGCCGCCTGGACCTATACACTGCTGCACGGTGACCCGGAACTCAGCGCCATTGTCAGGGACTACTCGATCAACACAGTTGGCACCTACTGGCCGCCCGAGCGACGCTGGGTCGACCTCGGCTACCGCGGCATGCCCTTTCCCTGCGCCGACATCGAGACGCCGGATTTCGAGATCCGGCTCGACCTGACGCTGGGGGATGTGCTCGCCTATCTTCGTACATGGTCGTCGACGCAGCGCTGCATCAAGGAAACAGGCGTCGATCCATGCATCGCGCTGGGAGATCGCCTGAAGGAAGTCTGGCCCACCCCGGAAGCCCCGAAGACCATTGTCTGGCCCATCACCTTGCGTTGCGGGAGAGTCGAATGAACAGCGACAAAAGCACCGGACTTTCTGCCGGAGTTGCCGCCCCAGTTGCCGCCCCAGTTGCCACCTCAGTTGCCACACTGGGCGGCGGCTGCTTCTGGTGCCTCGAAGCCGCTTTGGTGCAACTCATCGGCGTCGAATCCGTCATCTCCGGTTATGCCGGCGGCAGCACGGAAAATCCCGACTACCACAGCGTGTGTTCCGGCCGGACCGGCCATGCCGAGGTAGTCGAGGTCCGCTTCGATCCCGTCTCGATCGACTACCGCACCCTGCTCACGGCCTTCTTCGCCATCCACGACCCGACCACGCCGGACCGCCAGGGCAACGACGTCGGTACGCAATACCGCTCGGTGATATTCACCCACGACGACGAACAGGAAAAAATCGCCCGCACCCTGATCGCAGAACTCGCGGCGGCGAAAATATGGCCCGGAGACATCGCGACCGCCGTATCGCCAGCGCCGACTTTCTGGCCTGCCGAGGATCACCACCAGAACTACTACGCCAACAATCCATTGCAGGGCTATTGCCAGGCGGTCGTGGCGCCGAAGGCGGCCAAATTGCGCAAGGTATTCGCCGGACGGATCAAGGCCTGATGTAGCCCCTGCGCAGCAGGCGGGCCAGCAAGAGACGCTGACCTCGCCGCTACGGATGATTATTCGGCGTCAGGCTGAAGCGCCGGAACAGATTGGGCGAACGCCGGCAGTTCCAGGCAATGTTCGTGGATGCGCATGACCGTCGGCACATGATCGAGCCGGGCCTTGAAGCGCTGGGCGTTGAAGATCTGCGGCACGAGACAAATGTCGGCCAGGGTCGGGGCGTCACCGTGGCAGCAGACGCCGGTGCGGGAATCGCCGGCCAGCATGGTCTCTACCGCCGCCAGTCCGGTCTCGACCCAGTGGCGATACCAGGCGTTTCTCTGTTCCTCGGCGATACCGAGGGTCTTGTTGAGGTATCCCAGCACGCGCAGGTTGTTGAGCGGATGGATCTCGCAGGCAATCGCCAGCGCGATCGCCCGCACGCGCGCCCGGTCGGCCGCAGCGGCGGGAAGCAAGGGCGGTTGCGGCCGCGTCTCGTCGAGGTATTCGATGATCGCCAGGGATTGCGTCAATACGATGCCGTCATCGTCCAGTACCGGAACCAGCGCCGCCGGATTCATCGCCTTGAAGCCGGCGGCGAACTGCTGGCTGCCGCCCTGCAGCAGATGCACCGCCGCGTACTCGTAGGCTATGCCCTTGAGCGCCAACGCTATGCGCACACGAAAGCTGGCGGAACTGCGAAAGTAGCTGTAGAGCTTCATGGCTGTCCTGTAAAAAAGCAATTTTGAGGCGGCCCGTCGCTACCCAAGCAAAGCGTGCATGCGCCGCAGCGACGGGTGCCCTGAGTCCGTCTGCCTGGCGGAGCCCCGATGCTTTTCAGGTGCCTGGAACATGGCGCTGGACCAGCTGGTCGATGGCGCCGAAAATGCTGGCGCCGTCGCCATCCCGCATCTCTATCCTGACCCGGTCGCCAAAGCGCATGAAGGAAGTTCTGGGCTTTCCCTCTTCGATGGTTTCGTACATGCGCAGTTCGGCGATGCAGCAATAGCCCACACCGCCATTGGCCACCGAGGAGCCGAACAAGCCGCCCTGCTTGTTCGACACCGTACCGGAACCGATCACCGAGCCGGCCTCGAGCTCGCGTGTCTTCGCCAGGTGGGCGATAAGCCGGGCGAAGTTAAAGGTCATATCGACGCCGGCGTCGGGCTTGCCGAAGGGTTTGCCGTTCAACTCGACCTCGAGCGGCAGATGCAGCTTCGTGTCCCGCCACGCCGCACCCAGTTCGTCGGGGGTGACGGCCACCGGCGAGAAGGCCGAGGCCGGCTTGGATTGCAGGAAGCCGAAGCCTTTGGCCAGTTCGGCCGGAATCAGGTTGCGCAGGCTGACGTCGTTCACCAGCATCAGCAGGCGGATCTGCCGCGCGCATTGCTCCACCGTGGCGCCGAGCGGCACGTCGCCGGTGACCACCGCCACCTCGGCTTCGAAATCGATACCCCAGGCTTCGTCGCAGGCCGGCACCGGATCGCAGGGGCCGATGAAGCTGTCGGAGCCACCCTGGTACATCAGCGGATCGACGTGAAATTCAGGCGGCAGTTCCGCGCCGCGGGCCTTGCGCACCAGTTCGACGTGGTTGATGTAGGCCGAACCATCGGCCCACTGGTAGGCGCGCGGCAGGGGGCTGTGGCATTGCCGCGGATCGAAGGGCACGGCGTGGCGCGCGGCGCCGTAATTGAGCGCTTCATACACGGCTTCCAGTTGGGGCCGCACGGCGTCCCAGTCGTCGAGGGCGGACTGCAGCGTCCGGGCAATGCCGTCTACCGTCTGGCAGAGAGTCAGGTCGCGGCTCACCACCACCAGGGTGCCGTCGCGGCCTCCCGCCTTGAGCGTGGCCAGTTTCAAGACCGGCCCCAGTTCTTGTAGCTGCCGTCGTGCATCCAGCGGGCCTGCTGCGGCGCCTTGCGGGTGACCGCCCATTCGTTGATCATGTCCCACTTCACTTCATCGAGCCGGTTCATCATTTCCGGCGTGTGTGTATTGACCGCCAGTTCGAGCCGATGGCCGCTGGGATCGAAGAAGTAGATCGACTGGAACAAGGCATGATCGGTCGGACCGACCACTTCGATACCGTCGGCTTCGAGGCGGGCCTTGGCCGCCAGCATTTCCTCCATGCTGCCCACCTCCAGCGCCAAGTGCTGGGTCCATGAGGGCGTATTCGGGTCGCGCCCCATTTCCGGCTTGGTCGGCAGTTCGAAGAAGGCGAGGACGTTGCCGCCGCCGGCGTCGAGGAAAACGTGCATGTAGGGATCGGCCTCGCCGGTCGAGGGCACGGCATCCTCGGCAATGGCGAGGATGAAGTCCATCTTGAGATACTTGCCATACCACTCGACGGTTTGCTTGGCGTCCTTGCAGCGATAGGCGACGTGGTGAACTTTCTTGATGAGACCGGCCATGTTCAGACTCCTTCGCGGGCAAGCTTGAGGGCTTCACGCAGCGTTTCGATGTCGCCGATGTGATTGGCGAGCAGCAGGATCAGGCGCGCATTGAGCAGTTCGGACTGCTCGTCGGACAGATCGCGGTGGGTGTTGATCAGCATTTCGTAGAAATCGTCGCCGGGCGAATAGCTGCTGAAGTAAAGCTTGCCGGCTTCGGAAAAATTCGGATTCAGATTGAGTGCCATGATGGTGCTTCCTTTCAAGCGTTGCAGGTCGCTCTGGCGACCGCGGCATTGACCTTCGCCGCATCGAGGGCACGCCAGCGGGCGGCAACATGCTGGTCGGGGCGCAGCAGGTAGACCGTGCCGGGCTTTGCGTCGTAGCGCTGGGCGACAATGCCCTTCGCGTCCTCCAGCACAGTAAAGCCTTTGGCCGTCGCACCTCGCATGCGCGAAACCAACACGGTGCGCAGCGGGATGCCGGAAGAACTCGGCGCTGACGACACGGCGAGCACTGCGGCATCAAGCGATTTCTGATCGTCGGCAAAGCAAAGCAGCACAAACTCCCCGCCGACCTTGCTCAGCAGCCAGCCTTCCGCGCCGTTTTCGAGCAGCGGTGCGTCGTCCATCGGCGCGCCCGGCAGCATGCGCCCGGTGAATGCGTCGCCCGCTTCGTCCGGCGTATTGAGGCTCGACGCGGTGAGGAAGGCCGGCACTGACAGCCGCCCCGAATTCACCAATGCACGGCCGAAAGCATGATTTTTCGCGAGGCCGAGGACGGCATCGCGGAAGGTCTTGCTGACCTTGCTCTTGGGCGTAATGAAATCGGTCGAGCGCGTCGAATTCATCAGGTTCTCGTCGGCGGCAAAAACACGCTCTTCGCTATAGCTGTCGAGCAGTTTTTCGGGCGCCTTGCCGTCGAGTACCAGTTTCAGCTTCCAGCCCAGGTTGTCGGCATCCTGCAGGCCCGAATTGGCGCCGCGGGCGCCAAAGGGCGACACCTGATGCGCGGCATCGCCGACGAACAGGACGCGACCGTGGTTGAAACTGTCCATGCGCCGGCACTGGAAGGTATACACGCTGACCCATTCCAGTTCGAATTCTCGCTCGTCGCCCAGCATGGCACTGATACGCGGCAGCACATTCTGCGGCTTCTTTTCCTCTTCCGGATCGGCATCCCAGCCAAGCTGGAAGTCAATGCGGAATACGCTGTCGGCCTGCTTGTGCAGCAGCACCGACTGTCCCGGATGGAACGGCGGATCGAACCAGAACCAGCGTTCGGCCGGAACATCGGCCTTCATCACGACGTCGGCAATGAGAAAGCGGTCCATGAAGATCTTGCCTTCGACGTCCAGGCCCAGCATGCGGCGTATCGGGCTGCGCGCACCATCGGCGGCGATCAGCCAGTCAGCTTCGACCGTGTAGGCGCCATCCTCGGTCTCGACCCTCAGCGTGACGGTCTTGCCGGTCTGCGCCACCGAAACGGCCTTGTTCTTCCAGCGCAGTTCGATGTCGGGTCGCGAGGCGGCACATGCCGCGAGGTATTCTTCAAGATAGTACTGCTGCAGGTTCACCATGCCGGGGCGATGGTGATCCGGTTCGGACACCAGATTGAACCTGTACACCTCCCCCTTGCCGAAGAAAGTGCGCCCGACATTCCACGACACACCCTTGTTGCAGACCGCTTCGCCGACGCCGTAGCGATCGAGGATTTCCAGCGTGCGCTTGGCGTAACAGACACCGCGCGAGCCGATCGAGACCGTGTCGTCATCGTCGAGCAACAACACCGGAATGCCTTGCAGTTGCAGGTCGAGCGCGGCTGCCAGACCCACGGGACCGGCGCCGACCACCACCACGGGCACTCTCAACGTCTTGCCGCTGGCAAGCTCGGGTGGGGTCCGGTATTCAAACTTGGGGTAGTTGTAGGTATTCAACATGGATTCGATTCCTTCAGGAGGAAGTTCGCTTCAAACTGCCTGCAGCGCATGCCACATCTCCTGGTCGCGCTGCGCGGTCCAGATCCGAGGATCGCGTATGCCGGAGGCCTCGTCGTGGGCCCGCGTCACGTCGAAGGGCAGGCAATGCTCGTAGATGAACACGCTGGCGAACTTCGGATCCATGGCCTTGCGCGTGTGCGCCATGCAGGCCGCCAGATCCATGCCCTGGGCCACGGCTTCCTGCGCGCTGCGGTAGAGCGTGGACACGAAATCCCTTGTGTAGGCCAGGCCCTGCTGCACCCGCTCGGGATTCATCAGCGCCGGACCGCGGCCGGGGATCATCTTCTCGGGCTTCAGGGCGGCCAGCGCGTCGAGCGTCGCCGGCCAGTCGGCCAGGTAGGCATCGCCCGTGTAGCAGGCGGCATCCGCTTCCACGAGGTCGCCGGAAAACAGGATCTTCTGCTGCGGCAACCACACCACGGTGTCGCCCTTGGTGTGGCCGCGACCGGGATGCATGATCTTCACTTCGAGATTGCCCATCCACAGCGTCAGTTCCTTGTCGAAGACAACGGTCGGCCAGGTCAGGCCGGGAACGCTTTCCACCGCGTTGAACAAACGCGGAAAACGGCCGATTTCGGAATCCATGTCCTGCTGGCCGCGCTCGACGATCAGTTCGCGCGTCTGCTGCGAGGCGATGATGTCCTGCAGACCTTCCTTCCTGTAACCCGAGGCGCCCAGCACGCGCACCGCGTGGTAATGGGTCAGCGTCACGTATTTGATCGGCTTGTCGGTGATCTGGCGCACGTAGCGGATCACATCCTGCGCCATGACCGGCGTCGCCGTGGCATCGATGATCATCACGGCATCCTCACCGATGATCACCCCGGTATTCGGATCGCCTTCGGCGGTGTAGGCGTAGGCGTTGTCAGACAGTTTCTCGAAGCTGACTTTCTTTTCTTCGAGGTCGGCATGGGAGGCAAATTTTTTCTCGTCCATCGGGGCTCCTTCACAGCGATCGAAATTTCACTTTTCGTAATTAATTTTCACTTATCGTAATCAATAAAGCTTTAACTGTCAAGTTTCAGTGACCGCCCGCCCGTGGTACGACTTATGGATTTTCCGGTGAATAAGCAGGGGCCTGGCTACCGCTCCGCAGAACGGCCGCCGCCTGGCGATAGGCCTGCAGGGCTTCCTTCCTGCGGCCAGTCGCCTCAAACTCGCGGGCGCGACGCAACCAGTCATTGACGTTATCGGCCGACGCGCTGGTCGCCGTCTCGCCAGCGCCGACTTTTCCTTCTGCGGGAGTAGCGTAATTCAACGCGGCCGTCTGCTCGCCGGGTTTGTCCCGCCGCGCGGTAATCACCATCCCTGTCGTGGCGCGAGTCGCCGTGGCGGCCTTGTTCGCACCCTCGCCTGCCTTGCGCATCGCGGCGAGCGCGGCACGATAGAGGTCCAAAGCGTCGTCACGCCGTCCGGCCGCTTCCATCTTGCGCGCCTGGGACAGCATCATGTCGGCCCGGTCCGGCACCGGCAGCGAACGCACCGGCGGGCCCCAGGAGGCCGCAGGCTGAGCGGCCGCCACCGAAAACTTCTCGCGCCCGGCGATTTCCTGGGCGATCTTCAGGTTATTGTTGCGCATCGCCCAACGCAGCGCGTCATCGCCGTGCTCATTGACGATATCGGTCCGGGCACCGGACGCCAGCAGGGTCCTGGCAATGGACTCCTTGCCCTCGCGTGCCGCCATCATCAGCGGCGTCGAACCATTGGTGGACAGCGCGTTGACGTCAGCGCCGCGACCGAGCAGATAGGCCACTATCTCCGGGTGGCCGTTGAATGCTGCGTAGTGCAGGGCGGCCCATTCATTTCCCTCCCGATTGAGGCGCGCGCCATGTTCCACCAGCCAGCGGACGGCTTCCAGGCGGCCCTTCCATGCGGCATGCAGCAGCGCCTGCTCGCCATATGAATTGACCTTGTTGATGTCGGCGCCGCGCGAGACAAACAGTTCCATCATCGGAATGTTGCCTTCCCAGGCACCGATCATGACACCGGTGCCGATCACCCTGCCCTCGAAATCCGGTGGTAGCCCTGCATCCAGCCACTCGCGCGCAGTCGAAACATCGCCCAACTCGATGACGATGGAAAACCTGGTAGCGTCCGGCAGGGCCTGCCCCTGCGCGGAACCGCCGGCCAGGAACAGGACGGCCAGAACGAGAAGAATCTTCATGGACGGGAAGTATATGGCCTCCGCTGCATTAGCAGCGGGCGGTGCTCTGCCCGCCGGGGAACGCCCTGCCAACACCGCCAGCTGCAGGACGGCCCCGTGGAACAAGGCTTCGCAATCAAGCCAAAGCCCCTACCCCGTCGGGGATACCGTCCCCTTCGCAGGCTCAGGGGACATATCCCACCGGGGGATACCGTCCCCTCCGCAGGCTCAGGGGACATATCCCACCGGGGGATACCGTCCCCTTCGCAGGCTCAGGGGACATAAAATCCTTCAAATGCCGCTCCACTTCGCCCTGCTGTTCAGCCTCGCCCTGCACGCCACGCTGATCGTTGCACCGGTCTGGCTGGCGACAAAGCAGCGTCCCTTGCCCGTGCCTAACATCGAGGCGCGACTGCTTCCGGCCTCCGTCCCGGACGCGATAGCCGAAGCCGTCAGTACCAAAGCAAGCAGCGCCGACACCGTTCCCGAGCAACTTGCCGTCCCTCCCCGCAGCTTGCAGGGCGCTTCGCTGCATCGCGCCCAGGCCGTGCTGTCGAAACACCTGTTCTATCCGCCGCAAGCCGTGACCGAAGGGCTGGAAGGCGAAGTGATCCTGCTGCTGTCTCTGAGCGAAAACGGCCAACTGGTTTCCGCCGCCGTCGCCCGCAGCTCGGGCCATGCCATTCTCGACCAGGCCGCGCTCGACGCCGCGCGCCACATCGGCGCCCTGCCCGGCAACCCCCGTCAGACCTTGTTTCCGGTGAGCTTTCGCCTGCAATGACTAGGTGCCATGGAACGTGGCCGAAACTCACTCGCCGGCAACGGCAACCGCATCACTGTCGTCCTCAGCAACATGCCTGCCGGAGAGATAGGAATATACGGTCGGCACCACAAACAAGGTGAAGAAGGTGCCCAGCAGCAGGCCGCCGACGATGACCCAGCCGATCTGCTGGCGCGATTCGGCGCCGGCGCCGGTGGCAAAGGCCAGCGGTACGGCGCCGAGAACCATGGCGCCGGTGGTCATCAGGATCGGCCGCAGGCGCAGCACCGCCGATTCGATGACGGCCGGCACCCGCTCGCGGCCCTGGGCGCGCAACTGGTTGGCGAATTCGACGATCAGGATGCCGTGCTTGGTGATCAGGCCAACCAGGGTCACCAGGCCGATCTGGCTATACACATTGAGGGTGCCGCCGCTGGCCCACAAGGCCAGCAGGGCGCCGGTCATCGACAGGGGTACGGTCAGCATGATGATGAAAGGATCGCGGAAGCTTTCGAACTGCCCGGCCAGCACCAGATAGATGAAGGCCAGCGCGAGGACGAAGGTCAGCGCCAGCGAACTCGACGAGACCTTGAACTCGCGCGACTGGCCGTTGTAGTCGACCGCGTAGCCGCTCGGCAGGATGCGCCCGGCAACGCCTTCCATGTAGGTCAGCGCCTCGCCCATCGCATATCCCGGCGCCAGGTTGGCGCTGATCGTCACCGCTCGGCGCTGACCAAAGTGGTTGAGTTCGCGCGGACTGACGGTTTCGCCCACTCTGACGAGGCTGTCTAGCGGCACCATCTGCCCGCCGTTGGCGCGGACGAAGGTGCCGCCCACGTCGGCCGGAGTGTTGCGGTCATTCGCCGCCACCTGGACGATGACGTCATATTGCTCGCCATCCTTCTTGTAGCGCGTCACCTGGCGGCCGCCGAGCATGGTTTCCAGGGTGCGTCCGACAGTCTCGATGGAGACGCCAAGGTCGGCGGCACGCTCGCGATCGACAGCGACCGACAGTTCGGGCTTGTTCAGCTTGAGGTCGGTATCGACGGCGGTCAGCCCTGGGTTTTTGGCAAACTCGCCGAGCAGGCGGTCGGTGACCCCTTGCAGTTCGGCGTAGGAGGCCGAGGTGATAACCACAAAATTG
>JANMTA010000467.1:0-3466 GCA_031389965.1 Betaproteobacteria bacterium | reverse complement strand
CTGACCAAAGGGCTGGTCGCCGGCGCCTCGGGCCACGGTCAGACCGCGCGCGAAGCGCTGGGCGAAGCCATGCGCGAAAAGAGTTTCGTGCTGCTGATCGCCGGCTATTTCGTCTGCGGCTTCCAGGTGGTGTTCATCGGCGTGCATTTCCCCACCTACCTGATCGACAAGGGCATGGGGCCGGAAGTCGGTATGACCGCACTGGCCCTGATCGGCCTGTTCAACGTGTTCGGCAGCTACAGCGCCGGGCATCTGGGCAACCGCCTGCCCAAGCGCCATGTGCTGGCCGCCATCTACGCCGCGCGCAGCGTGGCGATCAGCCTGTTCCTCTGGGCGCCGCTTTCCGCCGCAAGCGTCTATCTGTTCTCGGCGATCATGGGCCTGCTCTGGCTGTCCACGGTGCCGCTGACCAATGCCATCGTGGCCCAGGTATTCGGCGTGCGCTACCTGGGCATGCTCTCCGGGCTGGTGTTCTTCAGCCATCAGGTCGGCAGCTTCCTCGGTGTCTGGCTCGGCGGCAAGCTGTTCGACGCCACCGGCGCCTACGACACGGTATGGGGTATCTGCATCCTGCTCGGCATCCTGTCGGCTTTGATCCACCTGCCGATCGACGAGCGCAGCCTGGAATCGCGGCGCATGGCAACCGCCGGCTGAATCCGCGACAGGCGGGCCGGATGTCGATTTGCGAGGCGAATCGGCCCCTATTCCGCGTCTATCCGGCCTGACTGACGGTTTCCCGGCAGGCGGCAACGAAAAGACCGATGATCCCGCCGCAGCTTGCCGCAACGACCCGGCCGCAGCTGGCTAGGATATGCCGGATGCCTTGCCAAATCGAACTTTACGAAGAAATGAGCCTGCTCTCTTCGCGCATGGCCGCTGCGGCGCGCGCCAGCGACTGGGAGCGCCTGATCGAGCTCGAGCGTGGCGTCCGCAGCCTGCGCGATGCCTTGCTGGCGATCAGCGATGACGGCAACGAAGCGGCCACCGACCTTGCGCGGAAACACAACCTGATCCAGCGCATCCTCGACGACGACGCCGAAGTGCGGCGCCACACCGAACCCTGGATGGAACGCATTTTCTATTTTCTGGGCAACGGCTCGCCCCGTCGCGCGCTTCAGCGAGCCTCCGCCACCGAGTCCGGAGAATCCACGGCCGCCGGCTGAGACCGGTCAACTTGCCCGGCGCGCCTTCAGGTACAGCGGCATGACCGCCGGCAGGTGCTTCTCGATTTCCCTGATGCGATTCTCGCCCGCCGGATGGGTTGAAAGAAACTCCAGCGGCGCGCGGCTGTTGGCGGCCGCCATCTTCTGCCACAGGCTGACCGCGGCACGCGGATCGAATCCGGCCCGGGCGGCCAGATCGAGGCCGGCCACGTCGGCTTCGGATTCATCGTCTCGCGAAAATTTCATCGACAACAGGTTGCCGCCCATCTGGAAGGCCCCGGTGTAACGCCCGCCGCCCACCAGTTCGCCGAGCAAACTGGCACCGAGCTGGGTCATCTGGTTCTTTGCCATGCGTTCGCGCGCATGCTCGCGCAGCGCATGGGCAATTTCGTGACCCATCACCATCGCCACTTCGTCGTCGGTCAGCTTGAGCGTGTCGAGAATGCCCGTGTAGAAAGCGATCTTGCCGCCCGGCATGCAGAAGGCATTGATCTGTTTCGAGCCGATCAGGTTCACCTCCCACTGCCACTTGGCGGCACGCGGATTGAAGCGGCCGACAAACGGAATCATGCGCTTGGCGATGGCGCGCAGGCGCTGCACCTGCGGATGGTTGTCCGGCCCGAGGGCCTGCTTTTCGGCAGCCTTGCGCTTGAGCTCGCCGTATTGCTGCGCGGCCTGCTTTTCCAGCACGCCGGCCGGCACCAGGTTGCGCATGGCAGAAGGCTCGCCGATCTCGACGCCATCGGCCGCAAGAACCGGCAAGCCCACGGCCATTGCAGCCAGAGCTATCAGCGTTCGCAACATCTATTCGCCCTCGCCCCCCAAGACTTCCAGCAGGTGCCCGAGCAGTTGCGCGAGTTCGCCGCACATCAGCGTGAAGTTCGCGGCGAACAGGTCGTCGGCGTTCTCACCCTGGCGCTCGGCGTCTTCCTTCAGGATATCGAGAAAGGCCAGCTTCTTGATCTGCAACTGCTCGGTGAGGACGAAGGACACCCGGTCGTTCCAGGTCAGCGCCAGCCGCGTCGCCGTCTTGCCGCTCGCGATGTGGTTGCGCACTTCGTCGCTGTCAAGGTTGTGGCGCACATAGCGCACGGCCGGGCGCTCGTCCGCGGCGGCCTGCAGTTCGCAGTCGCGGTCGATGCTGAAGCTGCCCGGCGCATGGCCCGCCGCCAGCCATTGCGTCATGGCCGTGGCCGGCGCGAGTTGCGTCTTGACCAGCGTCACCGGCAACTCGCCGAGCGAAAGCTTGAGCTGCTCGATAACTTCGTCGGCGCGACTGGTCGACGAGGCATCGACCAGCAGCCAGCGATTGACCGGATCGATCCAGACGTAAGTCAGGCCGCGCTTGACGAAGGCGCGCGGCAGGAGTTCCGCCTCGACCTGGTCGACCACTTCCCGCGTCTGCTTGCGTCCCGCCTTGTAGCCTTGCGCCGCCGCGATCTGGTCGAGTTTGGCCGCCGCGTACTGGCGCACCACGGACATGGGCAGCAGTTTCTGCTCGATGCCCAGCGCGATCAGTTGCTGGCGCTCCACGCTGAACACCAGGTCGCCATCCTCGCCGCGCGGCGGTACCCAGCCCAGCGCCAGGCGATCGCTGGCGCTGCAGCCCTGGAAGATGCCGCGCTGCAGGGCGGCGGTGAGTGCGTCGGTACTGTAGGCCCAGCCTGGGGTGAGCCGGAAAATCTGGAGATTGCGAAACCACATGGCAGGAAGGCGCGGAATGAAAGGACGACTATTCTAATCACTGCACCAGGGCAAAGTTATGCGAAGCGGTATCCCCTTGCGGGACGGCGCTGGTAACACGCCGATGAACAGCGCCAAAAGAAACGCGCCCCTCGGAGGGGCGCGCTGGAACTACCGGGATGCTGCGGAAAGACCTAGACCGCAGCCAATGCGGCGCTGGCCGCCTCCGCCGCCGCCCGCCGCGTCTTGCCGGCACGTGCCGGCATGTGGCACAGGCCGCAGACATAGCCGCGGATGGGATCGTAGGCGTGAGCCACAAAGTCGCCGTTGCATTCGCGACAGGTGGCCATCTGCAGCATGCTGGCATCGAAGAAGCGCACCATGGTCCAGGCACGCGTCAGCGACAGCACGGTATCCAGACCGCCGCGCTTGATCTGGTCGAGATACATGCGGTAGGACTTGATGATCAGCTCCAGGCCGGTCAATTGCGTGTGCGACTTGAGAAAGCGGTAATAGGCCATGAACAGCGAGGCGTGGATATTCGGCTGCCAGGTCATGAACCAGTCGGTCGAGAAGGGCAGCATGCCCTTGGGCGGCGACTCGTGGCGGACTTCCTTGTA
>JANMTA010000443.1:0-1512 GCA_031389965.1 Betaproteobacteria bacterium | reverse complement strand
TGCCGCGCCCGCGCCGCGGCTACCCGGACGCGCACCGTGGCCGAGGCCTCGCCGTCGCCGCGCGCGGCAAGATCGGCTTCATCGACGGCCGGCACGTCGAGCATCAGGTCGATGCGGTCGAGCAGCGGCCCGGACAGCTTGGCGCGGTAGCGCGCGATCTGGTCCGGCGTGCAGCGGCATTTTCCGGAACCGTGGCCCAGCCAGCCGCAGGGGCAGGGGTTCATCGCCGCCACGAGCTGGAAGCGCGCCGGGAATTCGGCGCGGCGCGCGGCGCGGGCGATGTGGATATGCCCGGTTTCCAGCGGTTCGCGCAGGGCTTCCAGCACGCCGCGCTGGAATTCGGGCAGTTCGTCGAGGAACAGCGCGCCGTTGTGCGCCAGCGAAATCTCGCCGGGGCGCGGCGTACCGCCACCGCCGACCAGCGCGGCGCTGGACGCCGAATGGTGCGGGGCGCGAAACGGCCGCTGCTTCCACTGCGCCAGCCTGAAACTGCCGGCCAGCGAATGTACCGCGGCGGACTCCAGCGCTTCGGCATGGGTCATCGGCGGCAACAGGCCGGGCAGGCGCTGGGCGAGCATCGACTTGCCGGCGCCGGGCGGGCCGCTCATCAGGAGTGAATGCCCGCCTGCGGCCGCCACTTCGAGCGCGCGCTTGGCCTGAGCCTGCCCCTTGACCTCGGCCAGGTCGGGATAGTGGGCAAAAGTCGGCGCTGGCGGCACGGCGAAGGGCGTCAGGCTTTCGCGTCCGGCGAGGTGGGCGCAGACCTGCAGCAGGTTCTGCGCCGGCAGGATGCTCATGCCCTCTATCAGCGCGGCTTCTGCGGCGCTTTCCATGGGCAGCACGAAGGCTCGCGCCGGCTTGTGCTCAGTGTCGTGCCAAGGCCCGGCTTCGTGGCGGATCGCGGCGCACATGGCCAGCGTGCCGCGCACCGCGCGCAAGTCGCCGGAGAGCGCCAGCTCGCCGGCGAACTCGTGGGCGTCCAGCTGGGGCGCCTTGACCTGCCCCGAGGCGATCAGGATGCCCAGCGCGATCGGCAGGTCGAAGCGGCCCGATTCCTTGGGCAGGTCGGCCGGCGCGAGATTCACGGTGATGCGCCGTTGCGGAAGCTCGAAGCCGCAGTTCTGGATCGCCGCGCGCACGCGGTCGCGGGCTTCCTTGACTTCGGTGTCGGGCAGGCCGACCAGGGTGAAAGAGGGCAGACCGGCCGCGAGATGAACTTCGACCGTCACTTCAGGGGCTGCGAGGCCCGCCAGCGCCCGCGAGCGGAGAACGGCGAGCGCCATCGAGAGATTACTTGAGAGCCGGTTCGGGCGGGGACTTCTGGCCGCGGGCTTCAAGTTCGGCGATGCGCGCTTCGAGCGCCTCGAGCTTTGCCCGGGTGCGGGCCAGCACTTCGCGTTGCACGTCGAATTCTTCGCGGGTCACCAGATCCAGTTTGGCAAACACGCCGGCGAGTGCGGCGCGCATGTTTTTCTCGATGTCGCCGGCCGGCGTCGCCGCCAGCAGGGAGGA
>JANMTA010000438.1:0-10481 GCA_031389965.1 Betaproteobacteria bacterium | reverse complement strand
GCCGGCATGCGCTTCAATGCCGGCCACGCGCTCAACTACTTCAACGTGCAGCCGGTCGCCGCGCTGCCCGGCATCCGCGAACTGCATATCGGCCACGCCATCGTCAGCCGTGCCCTCTTCGTCGGCATGCGCGAAGCCGTCGCCGAGATGAAGCGCCTGATGCGCGAGGCGCAGTGTCAGTGATATACGGAATAGGTACCGACATCGTCGCCGTGGCACGCATGGCCGAGTACTTCCAGCGCCACGGCGAGCGCGGCCTGGAAAAGATGCTGGCGCCGGAAGAGCGCGAGGCCTGCCGCAGCAGCAACGATCCCGCCCGCTTCCTCGCCAAGCGCTTCGCCGCGAAAGAGGCGCTGGGCAAGGCCTGCGGCACCGGCGTACGCGCCCCTTTGCTGCTGCCCGAGATCGCCGTGGAACACGACGAACTCGGCAAACCGTCCTTCAGCTATTCGTCCGCGCTTGCCGCGCATTTTGCCGAGCGCGGCCTCGCTGCGCACCTCTCCATCAGCGACGAGCATGACTATGCCGTCGCCTTCGTCATCCTGGAAAAGTCATGAAAACACTCTCGCTCGGCCCGCTGATGATCGACATCGCCGGCCTCGAACTCTCTGGTCTCGACCGCGAACGCCTGGCGCATCCGCTGGTCGGCGGCGTAATCCTCTTCGCCCGCAACTACCGCGACCCGCAACAGCTCAGCGCGCTGTGCGCGGCGATCCATGCCCTGCGCTCGCCCGCACTGCCGATCGCCATCGATCACGAAGGCGGCCGCGTGCAGCGCTGCCGCGCGGGCTTCACCCACGTGCCGCCGATGCGCCGCCTGGGCGAATTGTGGGATACGGACCCGGCCGCGGCACGCCAGGCCGCCGCCGTTCTCGGCTACCTGCTGGCGGCGGAACTACGGGCCTGCGGTGTCGATTATTCCTTCACCCCGGTGCTGGATCTCGACTGGGGCCCCAGCGGCGTCATCGGCGATCGCGCCTTTCACAAGAATCCGGAGGCCGTGGCCGAGCTGGCCGGCGCCCTGATCGAGGGCCTCGCCGCCGCCGGCATGGGCTGTTGCGGCAAGCATTTCCCCGGCCACGGCTGGGTCGCGGCCGATTCGCACCTGGCGATCCCGGTCGATGAACGCAGCCTCGCCGAGATGGAACCCGACCTCATGCCCTACCGGCGCTTGAAGCTCGATGGCGTCATGCCGGCGCATGTGATCTACCCCGAGGTCGATCACCGGCCGGCAGGCTTTTCGCCGGTGTGGCTGGAAAAGCTGCGCAAGGAATTCGATTTCGACGGCGTCATTTTCAGCGACGACCTGTCGATGGAAGGCGCCAGTTTCGCCGGTGACATGGTGCAGCGTACGCAAGCGGCATGGAAGGCAGGCTGCGACGTGCTGCTGATCTGCAATGCGCCGGATGCCGTCGCTACCGTGCTGGAGAACTGGAAGCCGGCAGCCGACCCGGTGCGCGCGGCAAGGCTGGCGCGCCTTTCGCCAGGCGGCCGCTGGCAGCAGGATGCTGTGCGCTACGCGGCTGGCAAGGCGGCGGTCGACAGCCTGCGGGCCTAGTCCCGCGGCGAAACGGCAACGATGCTTTCCCGTTTAGCCGGCAATCGCGTGCCGGGCCGGCCCTTGCACAAAAGTCGGCGCCGGCAATACGGCGACTCGACCCTTCCGGCGATGAAATGACCAATGGCGCGGAGCAATCCGCATCATTCGGATGGTTCTGTGCGGCGAGAAAACACCTCCGCTTGAGCGGGGGATCGGGCGTCAATCCCCGCGCTGCAACGTGCCTGCGGATTTGAGCAAAACGTAGCGATAAAAACCAATGCCGACAAGAATGCCGATTCCATCGGCAAGCCAGTCGAAAGCGTCGCCGAAGCGGGTTGTGGTCAGTGCGCTTTGCATGATTTCAATGACGGCCCCGTGCGTTAGCAAACCCATGCAAACAAGTTTTGCCCGCTGCGGGAAGGCAAGGCTTCCCGTGATTGAAAGACCCAGGTAAGCCAGGGAGTGTTGCGCCTTGTCCCAAAATTGGAAAGCCTGCGGAACAGAGGTGCTTGGAACCAGGGAAAGTATCGTTATCAGGGCAACGCCAATGAAAAAAACTTGCGGCATGTAGCGAAGAATCCGTCTCATTTGACCCATTTCCCAGAACCCGATGCGGTTGGCGTAGCTATTGAAGATGCCCGCGAGTGTCTATAAAACATGGCTCACGGTTGCGCCAGATACGCCGCCCGGATCGCTTCGATTCGCTGCCGGTTCACCCCGAAATCCTCGCGCCCCAGACGGCTTGCACTGCGCAGTTCGATTACGCCGCGCGCCGGGTTAACCCAGAACTCCAGGTCATCCACGAATTTCAGCCAGGGTGTCTGTGCCTGGGCATAAAGATAGTCCGCTCGTTGCTCCACCAGCCGTATGTCCGGCATTGACTGGAGTACGGCTGTCAAGGCTTGCAGCGAGGATGCGGCACCGCCGTATTTCATGGACAGCGGCTTGATGTCTGCATATTCCCGCTGCGGGTGATCCGGGTACAGCGCTGCTTGGCTGGAGACGCTGTTGCGAGTCGGCGAGGGTGGTTTGAGGCGGGAATTGTTTACCCCGATGTCGGCAGGCCGATTCCCGCCGAGGATGCCGGATTGGATCAAGATGACTGCGGACACAAGAAGGCCGATGGCAACAAGGAGTGCAGTTTTCATTTGAGGGACAAGTGCCTTTACTCAGGAGCGACCAAATTTTGAAATCAGCGGGCCGGGCGTCGTTCGCACTAGCGCGCCACCCAGCCGCCGCAAACGGGAAAGACTTGCCCGACAAAGCAACTCGCGGGTTCGCTGCAAAGATAGGCGGCGAATTCAGCGTCTTCCCTGGCGCCGACGAGGCGCCCCAGCGGAACCTCGCGTTTCAGGCGTTCCTGGAACCGCGGGTTGGCCTGAACCTCGGGAGGGAAGTAGGTCGGGTTATCGACGAAGTTCTGTGCGATGGCATTCACCTGGACATTGTGGGGCGCGACTTCCACGCCGACCGCCTGCACGTAGGCAAGCTGGGCGCCGCGTGCGGCGCTGTAGGTCGACGCGCGCTTCATCCCGCGCAGGGCCGACGCGCTGCCCATGACGAGGATCTTGCCCGCCCGCCGTTCGATCATGGATGGCAGGACGGCCCGGAACAATCGTGAAAGGGAATGCACGAGGGCCGCGAATGTGTCGTTCCATTCCTCTTCGGAAACCTCCGTGGCGGCGGTGGTGGGTGCGGGTATCGCCAGGTTGACAACGAGAACATCGACCTGACCTGCCTCGGCGACGATAGCTGCGGGTGCGCTGGCACTCGAGAGCGGGTCGGTGTTCGCGATCACGGTGGCGCCGTGCGCGGCAAACACCTCGCACAGGACAGGACCCATGAACATGTCGGCCTGGGTGACCAGCACCCGTTTGCCTGAAAGGCTTTGATGTGACATTGACGCTCCTCCGGGCAAGGGCCCGAAACGGCTTCCCCCGCCCTGTTGCGGCACGCGGGGTCCGGTGGAATGACGGGCCGTGCGCCTGGTTTGCATGCGCTCTACGTTACGCCAGGAATGGCAGCGCGATGAGTCATTTAACAGCCAAAGCCTGTTGTTCTGGCGATCCGGGAATGGCGTCGAGTTCATGCAACCAGCCCACCGTCGAGCGGCGCCATATCTGCAAGGCAGGATGGAGCAGTTGACGCTCATGAAGCGCCCCCAGGCGCAGAAAGATCAGCGTCGGACTGAGCGGAGCGACCGAATACAAGGGCGTGCCGCAATCGCCACAGAAACCGTGCAAACGCTTCGACCCGCTCGCGGCGACTTTCACGTAGATCTTCGGCTGACCGCACGAGAGCTTGAACGAGTCAAACGCTGCCGGAGCGTTGACACGGAACGCGGAACCCGACAGGGTTTGGCAGTCCGTGCAGTGACAAACGACGACATGCGATGCATCGACCTCGGCAGTGAATTGGATGCTGCGACAGTGACAAGCGCCTGTGACTTTCATTCTCCTGCCTCGGCTGAGTATGTGACGACTCTGGAATCATTGGCGCTGCACGGTGTTAGTGCGCAGCGTCCTGTTGACTGCCGGGTCGGCCCCATGGCTAAGCTGTGCGCGAATGACGTGCCACATACTGACGAAGCACACCATCCATGCGCGATTGCCAGCCATCCCCGGTGGACTTGAAGTAGGCAACAACCTCGGGGCTATAACGCACCGATACCAGCAACTTCTTGTTTTCGGACTTTGGACGACCGCGCAACGACCGCAAGGGAACCATAGCCTTTAGCTGACTCGGTGTGAGCGGCTGTGCATCAGGATCGCTTTTTGCAGCCGCGGTAATGGCTTTGTCCTCAGCCGCGGTGGGCATGCGAACAGCAGGTCGCTTAGAGACTTTCGACATAGTGCTTTACCTCACGACGATTGGCGCGGCGAAGGCTGATGATCCTTCGCGCTGGTCCACGATCTACAAACGCCACGCAGTTCAGAATCTCGGTGTTCGGAGCGAGCGCGATCATTCGCATCTCCTTGTACTCAAACCGGTCATCAACCCACACCAACGCGGCTTCCCAATCGAGTTCGACCGCCATGAGCAAGGACACGCCGTGTTTCGCCTGGTTGGCCTCATCCTTGGCTGGATCGAATTCGATACGCACGCTTTACTGTAGCTACAATAAATAAGCTTGTCAAATGCGTGGCAGGGAACGCTTCTTATGGGGCCCAACGATTGAATTCGCCGGCGTTGCGCGGCTTTATCGCGCAGCGTCCGGTGGAATGATGGGTGTGCGCCCTGCATGGGCGCGATGTGATGGGGTGGAAGTCCCATGTAGAGCGTGCCGCGGCGGTGGTCCCGATGCTCCTTGCACGCCGGCGTCATCCTCTGCTCACAACTGCAGCACGCCGCCGGCCAGATGCCGCGACTGCGCAAGGCGGGCCACCGTCGGCAGCAGGTTGAGGCCGGTTGCCTTCTTGAGGTGCTGTGCGGCGGCTTTCAAATTATCAATAGTTGCCGAAGGCACGCACCGCGCTGGCACCTGCGAGACGGCGCTGGCGCCCAGCGCGATGGCATTGCCGCTGTCGCAAGAGGGAAAGGCGATGGCGCGGCCGTCGAAGGCATCTTCCAGGCGCTTCACGCTCTGGCGGAAATCCTTGCGCCGCGACAACAAGTTCGTGCACAGCAGGCCGTCGTCGGCCAGCCGCGCGCGGCAGTCGAGGTAGAAGGGTAGGGTATCGAGCCGGCCGGTGCGCGCGGCGGCGTCGAAGCCGTCGACCAGGATCAGGTCGTAGCGCTGCCGGCATTCGATGACGAAATCGGCGCCGTCGCCATGGCGGATGTTGATGCGCTCGTCATTATCGGGCAGCTTGAAGAATTGCCTGGCGGCAGCCTCCACACGCGGGTCGATTTCGACCACGGTGATTTTGGCCTGCGGCCGGTAGCGGTAGAGAAACTTGGTCACGGAAGCGGCGCCCAGCCCGATCTGCAGCACCGTTCGCGGCCAGTCGTCGCCATGCAGCAGCAGCGGCACCATCATCTCGCGCGTGTAGTCGAGTTCCAGCGCGAAGGGCCGCGCGATGCGCATCGCACCCTGGATCCAGCTCGAACCGAAATGCAGGTAGCGGACGCCCGCTTCTTCGCTGATGTCGATAGTCAATGAAGAATCCGCCCGGTCGGCGGAAACAGCTCGTCGACGATCTCGGCGCCGAAGCGGTATTCGTGGCCGCAGATTTCGTCTTCGATGGCGATGGTCTCGGCATCGGCGAGCATGGCTTCGACTTCCTCGCGACCCAGCGAAAGCAGCATGTTGCGCACCTTCTCCTCGTCGCGCGGGCAGTGCCAGCTGGCTGTGCGCGGCGCATAGAGGCGCACGTTTTCTGCGTTGAACAGCCGCGTCAGCAGGGTTTCCGGCGGCAGCAGCAGCTCTTCGGGGCGCAGCGTGGCTGCCAGCGCTTCGATGCGGTCCCAGCCGTCCGGGTCGAGGATGTCGGCGTTGGGCAGCTTCTGCAGGAACAGCCCGCAAGCGGTGTTTTCGGTCGCCGCCAGCCACAGGCGCGCCGGCTGCTGCTCGGACTGTTCCAGAAAATGTTCAAAGATGGCGGCCACGCTGTTGCCGGTCAGCGGCACCACGCTCTGGTAGGGCATCTGCGCCGCTTTCGGCTGCAGCGTCAGCACCAGCCGCCCGTCGCCGAGCAGTTCTTCGATGCCCGCGACATGGGCAGCGGCCTCTGCGCTCAGGCCGCTCTTGGCCATGCCGCGCAACTGCAGTTGTTCGTTACAGTCCATCACCAGCATCGACACCGCGCCGTGGCCCTGCAACTGGAAGGAGAGGCGCCCCGGGGCCTTGAGGTTGCTGCCGATCAGTGCGGTGACGGCGGCCAGTTCGCCGAGCAGGTCGCGTACCGGCGCGGCATAGTTGCGCCGGCTGTTCATCGCCGCCCAGGATGGGCCCAGCTGCACCAGCGCGCCGCGGATGTCGAGGTCTTCGAGCAGGAAGCGGTGAATCTGGTCCATTACCTTACAAAACTGTCGAACAGGGTCGGATCGAAACCCACCAGAAATTGCCCCGCATCGTTCTCCACCACCGGGCGGCGGATCACGCTGGAGTGTTCCAGCATCAGTGCCACGGCCTGGCTCTGCGTGGTGATCGCCTGCTGCTCGGACGTCAGCTTGCGCCAGGTGGGGCCCTTGGTGTTGACCAGAGTCTGCCAGCCCAGGCTGCGGCACCACTGCACCAGCCGCTCGCGCGGCACGCCCTGTTTCTTGTAGTCGTGGAATTCGTAGCTGATGCTGTTGGCGTCGCACCAGGCGAAGGCCTTCTTCATCGTGTCGCAATTCTTGATGCCGTAGATCCTGATCATTGCCGTGCGCCTGCGTGTGCGGGGGAGCCGAATCATAACAAACGCGGCATAATCGCCGGCCATGAACACTCACCTTCGCACTCCCATCCGTAGCGAGGCGCAGCAGCGCGCCGACGAGATCGCGATCTTCCGCGCGGAACTGGCGCGCCTGGAAGGCGAGGGCGTGCTGCAACTCGATGCGGCGCAGGGCGAAGCCGTGCGCGCCCACCACGCCGCGCTGCTGGCGGCCTTTGCCGGTGCTTTCGACATCGACCGCAATGTGCAGGCCAAACAGCTTTCGCTGGGCATGCGCGTGGCGTCCTTCCTCGGCGCGCTGGCGCTGGCGGCCAGCGTCTTCTTTCTCTTCTACCAGTTCTGGGGCAATTTCGGGGAGATCGCGCAGGTGGTGATCCTGCTCGGCGCGGCGCTGGGCAGCCTGGTCCTGACCATCGCCATCCAGTCGCGCGACGCCTCGGGTTATTTCACCAAGCTCGCCGGCATGGTGGCCTTTGCCTGCTTCGTGCTGAACCTGGTCATGCTCGGCCAGATTTTCAACATCACGCCGACCGACCGCGCCCTGATCCCCTGGGCGGCGCTGGCCTTCCTGCTGGCTTACACCTGCGATCTGCGCCTGCTGCTGGCGGCGGGCATCTGCTGCGTGATCGCCTTCGTCGCCGCGCGCGTCGGCGAGTGGGGCGGCATCTACTGGCTGCACGCCGGCGAACGGCCGGAGAACTTCTTCCCGGTCGCCGTGCTGCTGTTCGCCTTCCCGCAGTTCGTCGACCATCGCCGCATGACGGGCTTCGCCGCCATCTACCGCATCTTCGGCCTGCTCTGCCTGCTGGTGCCGATGCTGGTGCTGGGCCACTGGGGCTGGGGCAGCTACCTGGCCGACTACGAAGGTGTTTCGACGCGGACCATCGAAGGCGGCTACGAAGTCGCCGGCTTTGTCGCCAGCGCCCTGGCGATCTGGCTCGGCGCCCGACGCCAGTGGTCCGACACGGTGAATACCGGGATCACCTTCTTCGTCATCTTTCTCTATACGAAATTCTTCGACTGGTGGTGGGAGGCGATGCCGAAGTGGTTGTTCTTTTTCGTGCTGGGGTTGGCCGCGATCCTGATCCTGCTGGTGTTGAAGCGCCTGCGAACAAGCGGTGCAGCCGGAGGTGCGCCATGAGGCTGACTCCGCGCAATACCCTGATCGCCGGCGCCGCACTGATCCTGTTGGTCAATGCCGTGGCGCTCACCGGCGTGTATATCAATCGCAGCGGCGAGCCGGAAGCGCGCATGACGCTCTCGCAGCGCGAATTGGGAATGCCCTGGGACTGGAGTGCGGCCGGCGACAACAGCGGGCTGGTGCTGGGGCTTAACTGGCGGGTGAACGACGGCCACGCCGTCGAGAATTTCTACGCCGACTACGGTTACCACGGCGGCACGCCGGAGTGGCTGGACGAGCCGCGCATGAAGGCGCTGGGCTTCGACACGGCGCCGGTGGCGGAAGGCAGCGAAGCGCGCCGCCGCTTCGAGCGAACTTTGCCGCGCGAAGTGCTGCTGGTGCTGGAGCTGGCCGGGCCGGCCTGGCATCAGGCGCTGCAACGGGCGCGGGCCAACGCCGTGCGCCATGAGGCGGCGCGACTGGCCAACGCCGACAGCAAGGAATTCGCCGCCAAGGCCAAGCAGGCGCAGGAAGCTTTGAAGAACGAGGAAATCCGCAACAGCCGCCTGTTCGCGATCGATGCCGGGCTGGACCGCGCGGCGCTGCGCGCGAAATATCCGGATCGGGGCCGCTTCCTGATCCTCAAGGCAAAGCTGCGCCCGAGCCTGGCGACACAGGACAGGAAGACTCGCGTCAGCGGCCATGTCAGCGAACTCGCCGTGCGCCGGATCAACGTGCCGCATGCCCTGCGCCCGCAACTGGAACCGGTGTTGCGCAAACCCCGCCGCAACGGGCTCGATCCCGACGCGAATTACGAGGCGACCGTGGCCGTCGGCCAGCGCCTGGAGCCCTGGATCGAAGCGGTGTCCGTGTCACGCTGAACGGGACTCCTACCCCTTCGGGTAAGGGCGCGGCTGCGGCAAACACGGCATAATCGTCCGCCATGAACACATCCTTCCTCCTGCGCCGTGTCCTGCCGGCGCTGATCGTCCTTGCCCTCGCCGCCGGCGCCTGGTTCTGGAACACACGCACCAAGCCGGTCAGCGTCGTGCTGAGGACCGTCGATCGCGGCAACGTCGAATCCACGGTGGTGAATACCCGCGCCGGCACCGTCGAGGCCTGCCTGCGCACGCGGCTGTCGACCATCATGGGCGGGCGCATCGAGTACCTCGGCGTCAAGGAAGGCGACAAGGTCAAAAAGGGCCAGCTCCTGATGAAGCTCTGGAACGACGACCAGAAGGCGCAGCAGACCCTGGCCGAGGCCCAGCGCAACATGGCCGCGCAGCGGGTCAAGGAGGTGTGCACCACGGCCGCCAGTTCGCGCCGCGAGGCCGAGCGCCAGACCACGCTGAAGAACAAGGGTTTCGTTTCGGATGCGCGCGAGGATGCGGCGAAGAGCGAGGCCGATGCCCGCGCCGCCGGCTGCGAGACGGCGCGTGCCGATGTCACCCAGGCCGCCGCGCGCGTCGCCGTGACCCGGGTGGAGCAGGGCCGCATGGTGCTCTACGCGCCCTTCGACGGTACGGTGGCGAAGATCGTCGGCGAACTCGGCGAGTATTCGACGCCTTCGCCGCCGGGGGTGCAGACGCCGCCGGCGATCGACCTGATCGACGAATCCTGCCTCTATATCAAGGCGCCGATGGATGAAATCGATGCGCCCAAGATAACGGTCGGCCTGCCGGTGCGCGTCTCGCTCGATGCCCTGCCGAAGCAGCCTTTGACCGGCAAGGTGCGCCGCGTCGCGCCCTATGTTTCGGCGGTCGAGAAGCAGGCGCGCACCGTCGATGTCGAAGTGGATTTCGAGCGTCCGGCCGGAGTCAACCTGCTGGTCGGCTACAGCGCCGACGTCGAAATCGTGCTCAGCAGCCGGCCCAAGGTGCTGCGGGTGCCGACCGCGGCGCTGATCGAAGGCTCGAAGGTGATGGTGCTCAACGCCGACAGCGGCACGCTCGAAGAGCGCAAGGTGAAAGCCGGCATGGCCAACTGGGAATTTACCGAGATCGTCGAAGGACTGGCCGAGGGCGAGCGCATCGTGATCTCGCTGGAGCGCGAAGGCGTAAAAGTCGGCGCCCGCGCTACGGCGGCTGACGCCGCCGTAGCGCAAAAATGACGGCATACCCCCCGGCCCCCTTGCCGGGCAAGGGGGTGACTAGGTTAGCGCCGCTGCGCGGCGTAGTGATGGACGAGTCACTATGTCGCTGATCCGCCTCACCGGCATCGAGCGCGTTTTCCATCTCGGCGACAGCACGGTCCATGCCCTGAACCATCTCGATGTCAGCATCGAGCCCGGCGAATACGTCGCGATCATGGGGCCGTCGGGTTCCGGCAAATCCACGCTGCTGAATCTGCTGGGCCTGCTCGATCGTCCCGATTCCGGTTCCTACCATCTTGAAGGCCGCGACGTCACCACGCTGTCGCCCGACGAGCAGGCCGCCGTGCGCAGCCGGCGCATCGGTTTCGTGTTCCAGAGCTTCCACCTGGTGCCGCGCCTGACTGCCGCCGA
>JANMTA010000415.1:0-12604 GCA_031389965.1 Betaproteobacteria bacterium | reverse complement strand
AAATCATGAACCACATTTACCAATCAGTCCGGAACGACAAGACCGGCACCTTTGTTGCCGTTTCCGAAATCAACACGAGCGCGGGCAGGAAATCCTCCCCCGGCGCAAGCGTCCGCGCGGGCACGGTGGCGGGGAATACACACTTCGCCCTGAAAGCCCTGGCCATTTCCGTGATGGTGGCCTGCGGCGCAAATGCCTACGCCCTGCCCGTGGGCGGCGTCGTCGCCCAGGGGGGCGCCAGCATCAGCAATGCGCCAGGCAGCACCACGATTACCCAGGCTAGCCAGAATGTGGCGATCAACTGGCAGGGTTTCAGCATCGGCGCGACGGAAGCGGTCCGCTTCGTCCAGCCCAACAGCAGTTCGATCGCGCTCAACCGGGTGCTGGGTTCCGATCCTTCGAGCATCCTCGGCAGCATGTCGGCCAACGGCAAGGTATTCCTGCTCAATCCGAACGGTGTCCTGTTCGGCAGCGGCGCACAGGTCAACGTCGGCGGCCTGGTCGCCTCCACCCTCAACATGACCGACAGCGACTTCATGGCCGGCAACTACCGGTTTTCCGGCAGCAGCGACGCGGCGGTACTCAATCAGGGCACGATCAACGCCCCCGGCGGCTATGTCGCGCTTCTGGGCGCCAAGGTCGGCAATGACGGCACCATCCTGGCCCGGCTCGGCACGGTAGCGCTGGCCGCCGGCAATGCCATGACCCTCGACGTCGCCGGCGACGGCCTGCTCAATGTCACGGTAAGCGCCGGCGCGGTAAACGCCCTGGTACAAAATGGCGGCCTGATTCAGGCCGACGGTGGGCAGGTACTTCTGACCGCGCAGGCGGCGGGCGACCTCCTGCAAAGCGCGGTGAACAACACCGGCGTGATCCGGGCGCAGACCATAGAGAACCGCAACGGCACGATCATGCTGATGGGCGACATGCAGATCGGCACGGTAAACGTGGGCGGCACGCTGGACGCCAGTGCTCCAAATGGTGGCAATGGCGGCTTCATCGAAACCTCGGCGGCGCATGTGCAGTTCGCGGACAACTTCAATATCACCACCGCCGCCCCCACGGGAGAGGCCGGCACGTTCCTGATCGACCCAGAGGACTTCATTGTCGGCGCCGGAGGCAACATCGGCGGTGCGGGTCTCGTCACCCTGCTGCTCGTTAACAACGTCATCATCAGTACCAACACGGCAGCCGATACCGAAGCGACCGGCGTATTGTCGACTCGCAATGCCAATATCATAAGGGGAGGGGCCACGCCCCTCAGCGGCGACATCATCATCAACGACGTGCTCACCTGGACCGGGGTCGGCGGGCCGGGGGCCGCGACGACGCTGACGTTGAACGCGAATCGGGACGTGCTCTTCAACGCGGCAATCAATAACAACCGTTCAAACATTGTGGTGTGCTGCGGCCGCAATATCGAAGTGAATGCGGCCATCACGACTGTCGGTGGAAGCATCTTGTTCAGTGCCGGGAACGATATATTAGTGAATGCAAGAATTACTCAGGACAATGGAAATATCACGATGTGCGCCGGGCGTAACATCGACATTAATGCGCGGATTACGATGATTCATGCCGCCGGTGTTGTTCCCAATGAGAGCCTCGGCCTGCCATTCGGCCTGGTGCTGAGCGCCGGTAATGCCGCTACCGGACCGGGGGCTGCCGGCGGCACCGTGAGAATCTTGAGTGCTGCCGGCGAGCGCATTCAAGTCACAGGGTTGGCGCCGGTTACACCTTTACCCGTCTCCATTACTTACAATCCGGCCTCGTACGCTGTAGGCGCAGAGACAGATTATTCGGTCGGGACCTTCGACGTATTTACCAGGGCCGTGCTGACTCAGTTCATGCTGGTGTACCCCGAAGTGGCTACCAAGACCTTGCCCACCACAACCGCCGCAACCTTTACAGGATTCTTAAGGGGTGCCGCCCCCGGCGTCACGTTGCCCGGCGTCACGTTGAATGGTACTGGTGCTCCTGCCTCTTTCGATACCGTGGCCGAAGGAACGAACTTAGTCACCTTCAACTCCAATAACTTTTCCCTTACGCAACCCGGAGTCGTAACCGGTGGAACTGGGCGCAACTTTGCCCTCGCGACTCCCTGCTGCGGTATGGTTACGAGAACCACCGGAACTATCGAAGCGGCGCCGATCATACCCGCGATACCGCCGGGGGGCGTCGTGCCGATCGATGTCGTGCCGATCGATGTCGTCGCCGATGTCGTCGCTATTGCCCCCGAAGAAATGATGGGCCCCGAGGGCTTCCTGACGGTCGCGGCCATCCTGCCGAGCCTGATGCCCCGAATCGAACTGGCCGGCCTGCCGCCGCAACTGCTGAGCATCGCGCCGGTGCCTGTGCCGGTTGTCGTGCCGCCGCCACCGGTCCAGGAGGCGCCGGTCTACGTGGCGCCCGTGCGCCCGCTCAAGCAGGATCGCAACTGACGGCAATCGCCCGGTTCGCTGCTTGATGAAACATGCGCAGCGGGACTCTCTCCACCGAACGCCCGCCCAGGGCAACCGGCCGCTGCGGTCTGATGCATTGAGCATTGCCAGCGGAGGGCTATGCTCGACCGCGGCGACCCGAGCCTTGGGAGTTTTTCTGGGCGTGCTGGTCGCCACCCTGGGCGCCTGCCCGGCCCTGGCGGCAGACGCTGCTGCGCCACCACCGGCACAACCCCTGCCACCGGTAGTACGTGTCGCCATAGCCACCGCGGTGGAGCTGGAACCGGTACTGGCACGACGCGTCAAACACGCCGAATTCGTACAGGAAAGCGCATCGCGGGACGCCCGTGCCGTGGCGAACTGGGTCGTCGATTCGGGCGACAGCCAGGGCATGCCCTTTGCAATCGTTGACAAGAAGGACGCCAAGGTCTTTGTCTTCGATGCCGATGGACACCTGCGTGGCACAGCTCCGGCGCTGCTCGGCCTGGCAGTAGGCGACGACGCCGTGCCCGGCATCGGCAATCGCGCCTTGTCGACCATCCGCCCCGAAGAGCGCACGACCCCCGCCGGCCGCTTCGTGGCGACGCTGGACCACAATCTGAAGGGCAAGGAAATTCTCTGGGTGGACTACGCCGGTGCCGTCTCCCTGCATCCGGTGGTCGCCGGCACGCCGGCGGAACGCCGCCTGCAACGGCTGACCAGTCCGACACCGCTCGACAATCGCATTTCCTATGGCTGCATCAATGTGCCGGCGACATTTTTCAACACGGTCGTGCGTCCGGCGTTTACCGGGACCAGCGGCATCGTCTATGTGCTGCCGGAAACCCGCTCGGCGCAGATACTCTTCGGCTCCTATGCTGTCGTAGCACCTTCCGGACTGTAGATCGCGAGCCGCAAGCCTTGGCCCGGCGCCGGTGCGGACGCTCTACCCCGGTCGCCGTGTCGCCAGCGCCGACTTTCAGGTCACGCCGGCGAGTAAGGGATGGAAAAATGAATTCATCAAGGCGCCCGTGCCTCACCCCGCACCTCGCCCCGCGCCCGTGAATACTCCTTGCGCTTCATGTCGAGGTACTCCCCCTGTTCCAGTTCATGCAGTTGGCGTGGATAGCCTTCGATCGCCGCAAACCAGTCGCGCAGGCTCTTTTCAAGCCGTGCCTGCGGCGGTGTAGACAAGGCGCCGAGGTTTGACTCGATCGCCAGGTAATAGCGCATGGTGTTGCGTTCAGCCAGGCCGCGCATTCCGCCAATGTAAACCGGTGCGCCGCCGGACTGTTTGCCGGTGACGGTGAATCCCACCTTGTCGCTGCCGATGGTGCCCAGGTAAGCCTGCATCGCGATCCGGCCGGCAAGGCCATAAGCGTAGGAATAGGCCAGGTGCAGCAAGGTCCGGCCGCCATCCAGCGGCACGGCTTCGAGCATGATCCGGTAATCGTGCGTGCTCAGCGGTCCGTCAGCTGCGCTCAGCATGACCTTCAGGTAGTCCGGAGTTGCGGCGGCGACGCGATAGGCAAAGTCCACCGGATAGGCATCGTCCAGCAACTGCTCGTGCTTCTTGCCAATGTACACCCGCAGGACGCTGCCATCGGCATCCGTCGCAGCGCGGCAATACTTGGTATTCAGATGCAGCAGCAGGATGTCGCACCAACGGGTCGGCCCGTTCAGCGCCGCGCCAGCCGTTGCGAACGGATGATCGACAAGCGCATAGATGTTTCCCGACACACTGCCCGTGGTCTCGCCGGATTCCAGGTAAAGCGGCCTGCGGAAGGGGTTGTTGCCGGCTTGCTCCTGCAATGTGGCGTATTTGGCCCGCAGCGCGGCGGCCGGATTCGCAGCGCCATCCGCGGCGCCGACAATCCCTGCGGCAAGGCAAGCCAGACCGGTCGCAAGAAGTCGCGCCCTGGCGCAGAGGATCTTCATTCTCGATACGGGTCCCGCTGCCGCCTTGTCATCTGTCCATGCCTTGCTCATTGTTATGCACATGTGTTTGCGCTACAGGATAAAGCCCCCTCACGGCAGCTTTGTTGCCCCATGCGCAGAGTCCCGGCTACAGCATGAACTCTGGTCGCCCCCGGAGTCTGTTGCTCAGCGTACAGACACCGCCGTGGCCACTGGATAGATTGCCTGCATGAAACCGGCACGCATCCAGGCTGATTGTTTCCGGCAACGCCGAACTCCGCACCGGCGCGGAAGTGCGCGGCGTTAAAGCCATGAGCGCCGCGCTGCGCCGTGCCGGCATTCTGTGCATCGTCCTCGCGGCATCGCCGGGAATGGCGTCCTCCTCTGTGGTCAGCGTAGAGCAGATACTGCGAAACGAGGATCCTGCGCTCGCCAGGCAGGCGCCGGAACCGCCGCTGGACGTGGCGACTCTGAAGCTGCGGCTGCGGCAAACCAGTGCGCTTGGCGTATTTGCCAAGCTCGCGCTGAGGAGCGAGATGGGTGACTTGATGCAACAACTCCGCTGGCATCATCAGGGCAGCCACAAGACCAGCTTCGCTGACCTGCGGCGGCTGTATGACCAGTTCGTGTTCAAGGTGCTCTCCCTGATCCGCGACGGCGATCCGCATCTGGCCCGCGCCATCGCGCGGTCGCGGGAATCGATCTGGGGCGTCCTCGCGGATCCCGAGCAATTTGAATCAGCCAGCTGACTGGAAGAAGAATTCCTTGACCACACACGCTTGCCGAAGCAGCGGACCCGAGCAGCATGGCGAAAAAAAAGACAGGCAAGCCTGTCTTTTTTCTGGTGCCGGGTTACTGATTACTTGGCGCCAGCGGCCTTCGCATCCGCCTTGACAGTGGCGGCCTTCACGTCGGCCTTGCCCTCGGCCTTGACGACAGCGGTATCGGCCTTGGCGGCAGCCTTGTCGGTCTTGGCTTCGGCTTTCACCTTGTCGGCCTTGGCGTCTGCAGCCTTGTCGGTCTTGGCGGCTTTGGCATCGGCCGCAGCTTTGGTCTTCGCAGCCTTGGCGTCGGCCTTGGCCTTGGCCTTGGCGGCCTTGGCATCGGCAGCAGTCTTGGCTTTTGCGGCCTTTTCATCGGCAGCAGCCTTGGCCTTGTCGGCCTTGGCGGTGGCGGCGTCTACCTTGACGTCAGCCTTGGTATCCACCTTGACTTCCGACTTCATGGCCTTTGCATCGGCCTTTTCGGCCTTGGCTTCGGCTTTGACTACAGCCGGCGCGGCAGCGGGCTTGGCCGGGGTGGCCGGGGTGGCCGGAGCAGCCGCCTGGGCGAATACGGAGGTGGCAAACAGGCCGGCAACGAGTACGGCGATCAATTTGTTCATGGAATTTCCTTTGAAAATAATGGGATAGGCCGTTTCTTGCGACCTGGGACCTTGTGAGTCCGTGAGCGATTAACGCCCGAAGCCGGGTTCGGTTGACGCCAAAGGCGAATAAACGCCCTAACACTCATGGTCACTTGAGACCACCCGCAGAGAATGAAATACGCGAAAGGCGAATTGATGGCCCGCCCCTCCCGTCCTCCCCTCGCGGGGAGGCTTCTATTTGGCTCGCTTCGCTCGGCTATCAGCCGCCGCTCCGATCGAGTTATTTCGTTAAAGCAAACGCTGAATGAATCCGCTGAACCACTCCTTGATCCGGAACATCAGCGATCGTTGCTCCCATTGCTCCAGCAGGATGGCTTCGGACGCATCGAGGTCCTTCTTGAACATGGCCTGCATCTGCTGGGCGAATTCGCGGCCGATCACCACCGCGTTGAGCTCGTCGTTGTCGAGAAAGCTGCGCCAGTCAAGGTTGGTGGAGCCGACACAGGACCAGACACCGTCGATCAGCGCGGTCTTGGAATGCAGCAGCGCGTCGCGTCTTTCATGGATCTTGACCCCGCCTTTCAGCAAAGCCGTGTAGTGCGAGCGCCCCGAATGAAAAGTGGCGCCGGAATCGGTGTGGCTGGGCAGGATCAGGGTCACCTCGACCCCGCGCCCGGCGGCTTCGGTCAGGGATTTGAGCAACTGGGGATCTGGCACGAAATAGGCATGGGTCAGCAGCACCTGCTTTTCGGCATTGCCGATGGCAGAGATCAGCGTCAGATAGATCTGGCTGTAGGGGTCGTCGGGGGTGCTGCCGATGGCGCGCACGATGTCCGCCCCCTGCGGCATCAGCGTGGGGAAATACTCTTTCGGCGCCAGCGCCTTGCCCTTCTGCTTTTCCCAGGTTTCGAGGAACAGCTTCTGCAGTTCGGCCACCACCGGACCTTCGATCTGGAGATCGGTATCGCGCCAGGCTACCGAGTCTTCAGGCTTTGTGGCGGCTCGCTTGGAGGCCGATCCGGAGGAATAGACGCTGCTGATATTGATGCCGCCAAGGAAGGCGACCCGCCCGTCGACCACCAGCAGCTTGCGGTGATCGCGATGATTTATTCGCCAGCCCTTCTTCAGCGCCAGCGGATTGATCGGATTGAATTCGAGAACCGCAATACCGCCCTGCGTCAGTCGATCGAAGAAGGCCTGCGGCGTGCCGATGCTGCCGAAGCTGTCATGGATCAGATTGACCTGGACCCCGCGCCGCCGCTGCTCCAGCAGCAGGTCGGCAAACTCCCGCCCGATGTGATCGTCCTCGATGATGTAGGACTCGAGGTTGATGTGGTCCTTCGCGCCGCGAATCGCGGCAAACATCGCGGCGTAGGTGGCGACGCCGTCCTGCAGCAGCGTAACCTTGTTGCCCAGGACCAGCGGGCTGCCGACGGTGGCCTGTTCCAGAGCGATCTGCTTGTCGAGGATGTCCAGATCGCCGGACTTGCGCTTCAGTTCGGCCAGGACCGCGGCACTCCTTTTCGCGGAAAGCGGCCCGCGCGCGTTCTCGAAGCGGGCGGTCTGCCCGGCGTGGCGCGCGATGAGTTCATCGGTGTCAGGCAGGGTTGCACAGCCTGCATTTGCCAGCAGGCAGCACATTGCAATTGCGACACGCCTGAGCGCAGGAATCAACATTGAATTAGCTCGCCATGCACGACACATCCCAAACAGGAGCAGCTCTTCGGACGAATTTGCGCCTTCCGATGTCCCTGATTCACGTCCTGCGGGTGGTGTGGCCGATATCAGCACGGGCGAACGAGTACGACCGCGACTACTTCTTGCCCTTTGCCGCGTCCTGGATGTTCTCGCCGGCCTTTTCGATCGATTTCCCGACGCTCTCCACCGCCTTGTCGGCTTCCTTGCCGGCGCGCTCGGCCGGACCTTCCTGTTTCTGGCACGCGGCGAGCATGACCAGCAGCGCGCCCGTGAGCAGAACCGTATTGACAGTCTTGCCGAATTTCATGATTTCCAACTCCGGTTGCCCCGCCCGAAGAGGAGCGCGGCTTTTCAGTCGCACTCGCTACCGGTTCGGGGTACTACGCGATTGCAGTGCGCCGACGGAAACGCTCGGGCACACCCCACTCGTCACTTGCCGACTTCGTGACCGACGACGCCGCCGACCACAGCACCGCCGACCGTACCGATCGCGCTGCCGCCGGTAAGCACGGAACCGCCGACGGCACCGACGCCGGCACCGATGGCCGTGCTCTTGTCCTGCGCCGACATGCCGGCACAACCAACCAGACCGACCAGCATGGCTGCGGCAACTGCACTGCGTGTAAATCTCTGTATCGTTTTCATGGGATTACCTCTTAGTCAAACAATGAGCTTGCGATGGTGTTGCTCTTCGATTCCTGCGCGAATATCCTGCTCAGGACTTGCCAAAATCCTTCCTCGCCTGTGCCAGGCATTGATCCTTGGCCTTGCCGGCGTAGGTATCGCACTTTTCCTTGGCGACTCCGTACTGCGCATCATTGGTACTTTCTGCAGCATCCTTGCGTGCCTCGACGGACTTGCCACGGGCAACCGCGTTGGCATCGGAAACCTTCATCTGCGCCTTGGCGTCGGCTTTCGCGGTGGTTTGCGCCGCCTTGGCTTCCTCGACACAGACACCCTTGGCCGTACCGGCCTTGTCGTCGCAGCGCTCCCTGGCCACCGCATAGGCGGCCTCGGCGACAGCGACGCTGGCCTTGTAGCGGTTATTTACAGTCGGCTTGAAACTGGCCTCGAGATCGGCTCTGACAACTTTTTCCCTGCCCTTGGCTTCGGCCACGCAAATGTCCTCGGCGTTGCCGGAAAAAGACTTGCAGGCGGCCTTCTCGGCTTTGTACTGGCTGGCGCTCTGGTCCTTGCCGACCTTGTATTCATCCGCTGACAGGCTGGCCGCCATGGCGCCGGCGCTGAAGGCGAAGCTGACAGACAGCGCAAGCGCGTTCATGCCTGATTTCTTCATTTTGAGTCCTTATGTACCGAAACCGGAAACGCTGCCGCGGCTTTCATGCCGCAGCAGCATTGCCCGGTGCTTACTTGCGGGTGCCGATCACTTCGATTTCGACGCGACGGTCCGGCTGCAGGCAGGCGATCACCTTGGCGCTCTTGGCGCCTTTGCATTCATCAGCCTTGGTCACCGGCTGCTTCTCGCCCTTGCCTTCGGTATAGATGCGGTTGTCTGCGATGCCCTTGCCCATCAGGTAGGTCTTCACAGCCATGGCGCGTCGCTCGGAGAGCTTCTGGTTGTAGCTGTCGGAACCGAAGCGGTCGGCGTGACCGACAGACGTGATCACTTCGGGGTTGATGTCCCGGGTCTTGTTGTAGAAGTCATCCAGCGCATCCCGTCCGGCCGGACGCAGAACCGCCTTGTCGAAGTCGAACAGCGTATCGGCGTTCAGCTTGACGCGCTCGGCTGCGGGCTTCGGCGCCGGAGGCGGTGCCACGGCGGCAAGCTTTTGCGGCGCCGGTTCCGGGGCTTGGGCCATCGGCTTCTTAACCAGGTCGGGATCGCATTCCTCGATCGCCAGCGCCGGGGTCCAGTAGTTGGTATGCCAGCACAGACCGAAACCGCTTTTGACGACCTGACCACGCTGGTCGAGAAGATAGCCCTCCTTGGTCGGATTGTTTTGCGCCGTTGCCGCACCGGAGACAAGGCCCAGAGTCAGCACGCAGGATATGGCCACAGCCATTTGTTTCTTGGTCAATGCGTAGGTCATGATGTTTTCCGATCCATAAAGGTTGTGTCAGTTTCCGCCTTCGATTGCCTTGCTGATTCCGACTGTCCGCATAGCGGGGAGATACCGACAGTCTCCGGCGATCCATCTGAACCGGTCCTCGCTCAAGTGCTGCCAACTCATTGACTTGCCACCGACCGATCAATGCGGTCATCATCGGGCTGATGACAAACCGTTTCTGTACGCTGTCGCACACACTTTGAAATAAACGGCCTCCATCGTCATCCGGAGTAGCCCGGATGCCGGCGTCAGCTTCCTACGGGACCACCGTCAGCGTGTTGTTCTCTACCTTGACCTTGGCACCCACCGCGAACTGCGGTTGTGCCGTATAGGTAATGGTCTGGGTGCCGCCGTTTTCAAGGCGCACGACAACTTCGTAGTGCTTGGTGGTTTTCACCCGCTTCTCGACTTCGTTGCCGACGTAGGCGCCACCCGCTGCCCCCGCCACCGTGGCGACCTTTTTACCCGTGCCGCGGCCCACCTGGTTGCCAAGCAGGGCACCCGCCAGACCACCGGCGATTTTTCCGAGATAGGTGCCGTCGCCCTTGACCTCGACCACGTTGATTGCCTCGACCACGCCGCAATTGACGCACTGGCGGGCCGCACGACTCTCACGCGGCTGATGGCTGGAGTTCACCAGCAGCGGCTTGCCGAGCACGGCATGGGTTTCCTGATCACCGATGCGCAAACGTCCGTTCACCACCGAGTTCGCCTGGATGCTGTCGCGACGCTTGATGGTGTGGCTGCCTTCATAGATGCCGGGGCGGACTTCCTCGAGCACGATCTTGCCCTTGACACCGGCAATCGTGGCACTGGCTTTCCCGTCCGGAGTGCCCGACAGAATCAGGGTCAGCTCTTCTCCAGGCGCAAGGTTCTGCGGCGGATCCACGTCAAAGTAGTCGATTTTCGGTGCCCCTGCCGCTGTCGCAGGCCGGGATGAACGCCTGCCCGAGGGCGTGCCGATCAGCGGCTCGTCCAGTACGGTGCTGGCGACATAGTTGCCGACGCGAAGATTGGCGGTCGCCGTGCTGTTGGCCGTGATCCTGTCGCGCTGGCGGATGGTGTAGCTGCCCTCGTAAACGCCGGCCTCGGTTTCCGTCAGCACGAGGCCGCCGGTCGCGCCGCCGATCTTCACGGCGGCGCTGCCGCCGGGACTGCCGTAGAGCGTGAAGGCCAGTTCATTGCCCGGCGACGGCGTGCGCACCGCCTGCACGTCGAAGCCATCGATGCGCGGCGCGGCGGTCGCTGCCGAGTAGTTCTGCGCATGGGCCTCGCCGGCCAGCTGCGGCAAGGGGAAAAAGGCCACCAAGGCGAACAAGCCTAAAACTATTTTCTTGTACATTTTTGTCTCTCCTAGAAAAACCAGTTACGGTGGTCATGGCGGAATTCCGCCAGTTGGCGGGCCGCCTGTTCCTGTGCGATGACGCTGGCCTGCCGTGCCTTGCCGATGTGCTGGTCGCGCCTGCCATCGGCCGAACATCGCGGATCGCCAGTCCATTCGCCCCAGACCTCGTTCATCTTTCCGGTCAGTTGCAGGCAGAGGCCTGCGAGTCGTTCCTTTTGCATTGCCCACTCCTTTACCAGACGACGCCGCCCATGCGGAATGCGCGGTTCGTGTTGGGCATGCTGAGCCATAGCGGGCGCGCGGTCTGTGCGCCAGCGCACCATGGCCACGCCGCCTGAAGAAAAAATCGCAGACCCCGCCGTCGCCGGTTTGAATCCTCGCGACCGAAGTAGCGGCCGGCAACATGCCTGCTATGAATGACAGCGCACCGACGGCCGTGCAAACTTAACCAGGAGATTTCACATGACGATCACCAAACTTGCTTTAACACTGCTGGCAGGAATCGGCGCGGGATGCACCACGGCCCCCCCGCGACTGTCGTGTCGCTGGCCGACCTGCCGAATTGCTTCGATAACAATTACGACAAGGAGCGCGGCCTGTTCACGATGAAGAACGAGGCTGCCCGCGCAGTCAATCAGCAGTGCCTGCTCACCATCCGGCCAAGCGGGGATGTTGCATCCGCGTCGCAACTCACGGCCGGCAACTACAGGTTTTACCTCGCCAACGGCGGCGGCGGCAGCAGGACCGAGTGCGATCCCGGTGCCCGCGGCGGTCATGGCTACATCGCCTTGCGCAAAATCTGACCGGATCCGCTCGGGTCTGCTGCGTGTCCTGAACGGGCGCTGAGCGGCCGTCTCGTGCAGCAGGGCGGTCACACCCCCCAGGTCACGGGGGCATCGCCCTGCAGCGCTCGTTCCAGCAGTTCGAGTACCGGCAAGGCTCGCTGAGACAGGTGCACGCCCTGGTCGGCATTACTCCCGGATTCCGTCGGTGCCGGACGCCGCTCCTTTTCTGCCGCCACGGCCCGCCTCAGCAGCGTAATCGCGCCGGGCAATTGCTCGGCGGTAAAAATGCCCTGGCTGGCATCGGCATCCTTGCCCAGCAGGCGCAACATCTCCTGGCCGTTTTGCCCGAGCATGATCACATCGCCGCTGGCTTTTGACTTGAAGGTAATCAACATGACATTGTTTTTCCTGGAATGAGTTTCTGGAATGGCCTTGCCGGCACTCGCTCGCCACCACCAGAGCGCAAGCAGGCGAGGGTCATCGGGGCATCGGGGCATCGGGGCACCGGCGCCATGCTTGCCCGTATCGTCCATGCGGTCTGTTCGCCGGCACACAAAAGATCGTCCGCGGATCGACCAGCGCCACAGCCCGCGCGCGCAAGGCTGGCTGGATCGGGTCAGGGATTTCTTCGGCGGCTGAACACGGCAACGCAAAAAGTCGGCGCTGGCGGCACGGCGGCGCGGTATCAGACGGGAGCGACGGGAGACAGGGTCAAGTATCTTGCCTCGAAGACGTCCGCCGGCAGCGGCTTGCTGAACAGGAAGCCCTGCATTTCATCGCAGTCCAGCAAATGCAGCAGTCGCTTTTGCTCCTCCGTTTCGACGCCTTCCGCCACCACCTTGAGCTTCAGCGAGTGGGCCAGGTTGATGATGGTGGACACCAGCGCCAGCCCTTGCGGCCCGGCGGTCATGTCGATGACGAAGGATCGGTCGATTTTCAGCGTGTGCACCGGCAGCCTGGCCAGGTAGCTGAGCGACGAGAAACCGGTACCGAAGTCGTCGATG
>JANMTA010000391.1:0-1605 GCA_031389965.1 Betaproteobacteria bacterium | reverse complement strand
CGCGCTGCTGGACACCCTGGTGGCGCAGGCCGACGTCGTTCTGGACTGTTGCGACAACTTTGCCACACGCCACGCCATCAACGCGGCATCGACGCGTGCCACGATAGTGTTTATCTGCACTTCCGGGTTGATGGCGCCAATGGCGGTGCATGCCGACAGGACTTTGGACTGGCCGACACGGGCCATGGTGTGGGCAATCTGGCGCTGCAAATTGGTCATGTCAACGGCGTCGTGGACCACCAGCGTGATCTGTCCAACACCCGCAGATCCAAGGTACAAGGCGACCGGCGAGCCCAAACCGCCAACACCCACAATCAAGGCACGACTGCCCAGAATATGCTCCTGGCCTTCAATCCCGATCTCGTTGAGCAGGATGTGGCGCGAGTAGCGCAGCAGCTGGTCGTCAGTCATGCGCAACGACTAGTCTTCTTTCTTTTCTTCCTTGCGTTCCACCATGGTCTTGCTGACCATGACTGAACGGCCCTTGAGCTGGTTGATGGCCTGAATCAGCTGGAAATCCTTGTCGGATCCGTACTCTGGAATCTTGCGATCGGCCAAGGGTTTCTTGAGTTCTTCCTCAAGTCGTTTGCGGGCGTCTTCCCGCGCTTTTTCGCGCAATTCATCCTTCTTTTCTTCGCCCTGGCCGTTGTTCAGGTGTTTTTCCAGGTCGGCCTCGCGGGTGCGCAGCGCGGCAAACAGATTGCCTTCTTCGGTTTCGTCCACCATGACATCGGGCACGATGCCTTTGGCCTGAATGGACTTGCCGCTGGGTGTGTAATAGCGGCTGGTGGTGAGCTTCAGGCCGGCGGTCGGGCAGTTGTCCATACGGAATGAGGGATCAAGGCAAACCGCAGTTTGCACCGAGCCCTTGCCGAAGGTCTGGTTGCCCAGAACGGTGGCGCGTTTGTGGTCCTGCAGTGCGCCCGCCACGATCTCGCTGGCGGAAGCCGAGCCTTCGTTGACCAGCACCACCAGGGGTACGTTTTTCAGCGCCCCTTTAGTGAGGTCATGCAGGCGCCTGAGGGGGTCGGCGCCACCGCGGCGCTGGTAATACTCGGGTGATGCCTTGTAGGTGTACTTGCTCTCTGCCAACTGGCCATTGGCCGACACCACGGTAACGTTTTCTGGCAAGAATGCCGCCGACACCGCCACTGCAGCGTCCAGATAGCCGCCGGGATCGTTGCGCAGGTCAAGCACCAGGCCTTTGAGATGGGGCTCCTGCTTGTAGATCTCTTCAATCTTGCGCGCAAAGTCGTCCACCGTACGCTCCTGGAACTGGCTCAGGCGAATCCAGGCGTAGCCAGGTTCAATCACCTTGCTGCGTACCGACTGGGTGCGGATTTCCTCGCGCGTGATGGTGACCGGGAAGGTGCGGCTCTCTTCCTTGCGATAAATGGTGAGCAGCACTTTGGTGTTGGGTTCGCCGCGCATGCGCTTGACGCCTTCACTCAGTGTCAGGCCTTTGACCGGGGTGTCGTCGATCTTGGTGATCAGGTCGTTGGGTTTGATGCCCGCCCGAAACGCCGGCGAGCCTTCAATCGGCGACACCACCTTGATCACGCCATCTTCCTGGGAGATTTCAATGCCGACGCCGACAAACTTGCC